>CAMFLN010000009.1 GCA_945957305.1 uncultured Planctomycetaceae bacterium
CGACCATCTTGTACTCTCGTCCGACCTCCGGCAGGATTTCTTCCAGCAGAAATCGCGCATATTGGTCGCTCAGCGTGTCGTACTCGAAGCTGCGATTCGACTCGGCTCTGCCATCGGCCGTCTTCTTCTCGGGAAAAATCCCGGGGTTGATGAATACGCCGATCGTGACCGGCATCTCACCACGATGGATCAGATTGTCGAACACCACCGGCACGCGGAAATCCCGCTTCTCGTCGACGTACCATTTGCCGTCCTGGAAAACCATGACGCAGGCCGGGCTTTCCGCCTTGTACTGCGCGGGAACGTACACCCAATAGTCGCGTTCCGTGCCGGCAAAGATGTTGCTCTTCCAATGATGCTCTGTCACTTTGCCCTGCGGCACCCCCTCCTGACGGTGCGAATCAGGCCCCAGCGTGTAATCGTCGGCCGCCGTGGCGGCACGCGAACACCAAGTGCAGGCGCCGAGCAAAAATATCAGTGCCGTGACACAGGATCGGGAAAAGGCAAAGTAACGACAGCCCAGCATGGCAAGGGCTCCTAGGGCGTGGGCGGGGAAGGCCGGTCAATCGTCCCTAGAAACTAATTGCTGCCGCGACCGTTGGCAACGCGCGGCCGCACCCACGGCTACTGCGTTCCGCCGTCGCCATTGCTCGAAGAGTCGTTCAATTCGAAATCGACGACCAACGGAAGATGATCGCTGGCACGTCGCGAAGTCGCGCTGTGAGCGATAAAGGCCCGGTGGACCGTCAGCGCGCCGCGGAAGAAGGCTTTGTCCAGCGATCCCAGCGGCAGGTAGGCAGGGAACGACCGAAAGCGGGAGGGAGGATGCGTGATCTGCTCGAAGCCGTGCGCGGCGAAGGCCGTGTGCTTCAATTGATTGCGCCAATCATTGAAATCGCCGATGATCAGTGTCGGCAAATCCTGGCTTTCGCGAAATAAGTTGTGCCCCAACAAGTGGTTCACTTGCCAGCGGCGTTCCGACTCGGCCAACCCCAGATGCCAGTTGACCAGGTGCAGCGGCCCCTGCGGCGTTTCTACGACAACCAGTTGTGCACCGCGCGGTTTCTTGGTCTTCATGCGCAGTGAAACCTGGTGCTTCACCCTGAGCGGCCAACCCGAGACAATCAGGTTGCCGTACCCGCCCATTTTGAGCTGAACGGTATGCTGGTAAAATGAGGCCGCCGCGTTGAGCCGCTCGGCCAGAATGTTGGGCTGATGATCAAAGCGCGAACGGCGGACGTTATGGTCCACCTCCTGCAAACAAACGAGATCTGGCTGCAGGTGCTCGATGACTTCGATAATTCGCTCGAAGCGATAGAGCCGGTCACGCCCCCCGATGCCTTTATGAATGTTGTAGCTGACGACGCGCACGAGTCCTCGATCGCTTATCAAATCTGAAGTAATTCGAATTTCGGTTCGAGAGTCGCTCCCTGTCGGCGCCGTACGCCTCACGGCGCTAGCCTCGGGGGGTCAGACTCTCGCACCCGCGCGGTCCCCAAAATTAATATACGTCGCTTGTGCCAATTTTGGCCAGTTAGTTGGCATTCCGAGAAACTCTGCAATGGTTGACTGGAACAGCGTTTATCCGGCGGGCTTGACTTACACCGAGTTCCTCGAACGGCACGGCACGGCCGAACATCGCCGGCGGTGGGGCGATGCTCACGCCGCGGTGCAACTCACCCCCGCACAACACGAGCTACTGGGAAAGTTCACGCGCCGCATGCATGTGGCTTGCCTGGCGGGGGCCTGGTGCGGCGACTGCGTCTATCAATGCCCGATCCTCGACCATTTCGCCCACGCGAGCGAGTCGCTGGACCTCCGCTTTTTCGATCGGGACGCCCACCCGGAACTGGCGACCGAGCTGAAGATCTGCGGTGGCAGCCGCGTGCCGGCAGTCGTTTTTCTCAGCGAGGATTTTCAGGAAGTCGGCCGCTATGGCGATCGCACCCTGTCCCGCTATCGCCATATGATGCAGCAGATGTTTGGCCCCTCCTGCGCCAGCGGGCTTGTGCTGCCCACGGGGGACGAGTTGGCCGCGATCGTGCAGGACTGGCTGGACGAAATCGAGCGCCTGCAATGGCTGCTGCGTATCTCGCCACGATTACGGCAACTGCATAACGATTAGTTCGCTCGGCCAACACCCGGGCCGCGGGCCGCTCCGCTGTGGCAAACGATAGAATCTCAGCCGCCGCCGGGACCTGGCGGTTCCTGCATGTCATCAGCTTTGGATTTGCTCCCGGGCGTGTTGTACTGCTCTAGCAATTTGGCCAGCCGGTGAATAATCCAGGTGATCAGTTCGAAATCTCCGAGTAGCTTCAGCTCGGCCGCGCGCAACACCGCATCTGGCCCGCCGTCAGCAGCAGCCTGCGCCGCGAAGGCTTGCCTTGTCTCTGCGACCAGCTTGCCGTGACGGCGTGATTGCTCGCGTAAGGCCGCGATGGCCGCAGGCTGGCGTGTGTCGGCCGCCTGCGCGGCGGCTCCGAGCAAGGTCTCCAGCGATTCGAGCACACGTCCGCGCAATTCTTCCGTCGCCGGGACGTGACGCAGGGCGCGGTGGGATTGCCGCAGTTGCACGTAAGTTTCGGCGACATAACTGACCACGGCCGTCATTTCGCGCGCGATATTCAAGCGGTCGACCACCGATCTTTGCAGCGGCGCAAGCGCCAACTGCGCCGCGAATTCTTCGATCCGCAAAGCCAGCGTCGCGTAATCCGCGGCCCGCTGATCTTCGACGGCGCCCGAATCGATTCCGGCGCGGTGAGCCGCGACCGAAGATTGCAAGCTGCTCAGCAATCGCGCCAGTTCCCGCGGTATCAGGTCGACCGCCGTGGCTGGATCGTCCAGGCTGCGGGGGGTCAGGTAGCGGGGTGTGGCCGCGTCGGCGCCATCCTCGGCGGGCCAGAATCGCGACAAAACTGCCAGACATCTTCCCCAGAGCGGCGTGATGACCAGAGCCGGCACGAGGTTCGAGAAGAGAAACACTACGGCCAGTTGCAGCGCCACCTGCGAGCTGAGCGAGCGGGCGCACGCCATCACGAGCGGCGCGCCGGTCGCGGTTTCGAAGAAATACAGCGCTGGCAGCAACAGGCCGCTGAGCACGCAGAAACCATCCTCGAAGCGCACCAGTTGCAGCGCGGTGCCCCGCAAGCCGAGTGACAACATCAGGCGCAGCACGATCGCCCCCAGATTCGTGCCATAAATCATCATCACGGCCGGCTCCCAACCAACCACGCCCGCCGAGGCAAGCGTAATCACCAGCATCGTCGCGCCGGTATTCGACTGCACCAGCGCGGCCAAGAGAAAGCCCACGGCAAACGCCAGCGGCGGGAGCGCGGCGGCCCAATCCATGAGCCCACGCACGGCGGCGGCGTGTTCCAGTGGGCCGGCCGCGCGACTCATGGTCTGCAGCCCGAGAAGCAACAGCGCAGTCCCCAAGAGCACATTGGCAATTTGCTTGCGCAGGCGATGTTTGAACAGCGTCGCGGCAAAGCCCGCGATCCCCACGCTCCAGGCGACCAGGGGATGAATGTCGAGCGTGACCACGAAGGGGAGCGCAGTCAAACCGACGTTGGTCCACGTCACAACCGGCAGCGCGGCCTCGGCCGCGATCAGCCCGCTCTCGACCATGTTGGTCAGGATGAACGTGACGGCGGTCGCGCTTTGCATGAGTGCGCCGGCGACCAGCCCCAGCGCCGCCCCGGCTGCGCTCGACGCGGTAAACCGTGCGATCAACGAGCGCAGCGCGGGTCCACTCAGCTGGCGCAAATGTTCGCCGACCAGCTGCATGCCGACGAAAAACAATCCCAACCCGAGGGCAAAATCCGCGAGCTCGTTCATGCCTCCCATCTTACTTAGCGGCGGACGCAGTTTGATCGGCAAATGCGGTTAAGCTCTCAACGGCATTTAATCACAGCTTGCACGAGCGCAAAAAAAACCGCGGGATGAAAGTCCCGCGGTGTTGGTTGCTTGATCAAGCCTTTTCAGTTGACGAGCGAATCACGGGGGCGATGCGGGCTCACCGCCGCCGCGGGTCGAGAGCGCCTGATACAGTGCGACCGGCCCAACCTGAGTAAAGTTCGGGTAGTTGCCCGTGGTAAGGGTGACGGCGCCCGAACCATTGTTTGGTATGTACCCGAGACCGTTATTGACCGTTTCGATCGAATTCTGAACGAATCGCACAGCACCGTCGGCCATCAGAAAGTTGGCACCGCCGGTATGGGAGCTACGAAAACCACTCACGCGGTGACCGCGCCCTGTTTGATTGACACTGCTGTTGCAGGCTGCCGCGCTCTTGGACAACAGCAGCTCCTGACCCGTGGTGGCATGAACCAGCGTTTGCACAACGGGAAATTGGTTGAGCGGTTGAATCGTGCACCCCAGGCCGCTTCCCGCATAGAAGTCATTACCAGCTGCAACTTGAAATACGTCCGCATTGGGCTCGCCCGCAATCCAGAACCAAATGGGGTAGTACTGTTTGCCTCCGGCAACCACATTGGTGTAAGGCGCCGCATCAGTGCGAGTTCTTGCCAAAGGCCACTTCGTTCCCTGGGCCCCTTCGCCCATCATGAAAGTGTTGCTGAGTCCATCGGTAACGCTATGCGCTGTGCTCGTTAAGTCGAACGCAAACATCCCGCGTTCCCAAGACGGCACGACATCAGGCTTGTCGCAAAAAGCGTCGGACACCCCCATGCTATAGATATAGTCTTGAGCGCCAAAGAGTCCGTTGAACGTCGTCATGCTGCCGGCCTTGGCCAACGCGCCGGGCGTTCCACTGCCGACAGGCGAAGGAACAGGATACGTCGCTGACGCCGTCGGGTTGCCGTAATCAAGTGCCGCAACATAGATCGGGCTGTCCTTGTCATCCGACGGGCAGATGAACGTGTTGATCACCTGGTTGGCGACAGTTTGGGGTTGGTGCCCCCAGGTTTCCTTGTAGTTATAGATCCCCGCCGTCGCGCCTGCCTCGAAAAAAGGGAGAAGCAAAGCACACGGGCTGGCAAAGGCATTGGCCGATGCGTCGAGTATGCCACCGGGGACGAAGACCCCCATGGCGCCCAAGTAATTCTGATGCGCGAGGCCGAACTGCTTGAGATTATTCTGACACTGCGCCTTGCGAGCCGCCTCGCGTGCGGCTTGCACCGCCGGCAACAAGAGGCCAATCAAAATGCCGATGATCGCGATCACGACCAAAAGCTCGACGAGCGTGAAACCGCTGCGACGCCTGGAGTCCATGAAAATTCCCTCTCTCTCCGCGTAGATAAAAATACAGAACGATGAAGTGCAGGTTGCCTCGCCAGCGTGCTACAAGTGTACGTGAACGTTTGACACCAGGGAACGCTCGACACTCAAACGCTTTGCTGGGGATCGCGCCGGACATTCGATCCTGCCCATCGAATGTATGCCTACTGAGAGCGTGGCTGCCGAATGCCTCCCCATCGATTCAAGCCCCGATGGCATGGCCGAGCATCGGGCAATCGCCAGTCCCTGAGATGTCCCCCTGACGCGCTCCCATGATAATACCTCGGCACCCGTGCATCGCAAGATGATAATGGTTCCGGTGGCAGTTTTTGTGCGATTCTTACGTCTCCGATGAGTACACCGACGTCGCCCGCGCCGGTTTTGGACGCGGTATCGCATCCCTCACCGCGCAACTAGCAATTTTGTGAGCGCCGTAGTTAATGGGCAACCAATTAGGTAGCAAACGAAAGTAGCAACGCGCGTTCGCTCGTTGAGAGAGCTTACCCCCCTACGGGGCGAAGAAAGACCCTGATGCTGCGGGCTTGTGTACAACATCGCGGCGTCTGCGGCGCTGGGCTGGATGCTCTCGAACCGCTGGGCTCGCAAAACCTCGGGAACTCAGCGTGAGGTTTGCTGCGAATCATGGGCGTTCTCCTTCACAGCTGCCGGCGGTTTCAGACCTGAAATATTCAGCGTCGCCACGCGCGGTTCGTCGCCGAGCTCCACAGTGCGGATGACATGATTGTTGGTATCGGCCACGAACAAGGTTTTACCAGCGATCGAAATGCCTGCCGGCTCATCGAATTCGGCCGGCGAATCGGCGCGTCCAGGCGTCCCCGTCCCAGTGATGGTGCGGACCGATTTCTTGGCCAGGTTGATCGCTTTGATTTTGTTGTTGTAGGTGTCGGTGACGTACAGCGTGCCGTCATCGATTGCCACTCCCAGGGGGTGTTGCAGTCGCACCGTGCGACCACTGCCGTCCTGATCCCCAAAGGCGAAGAGCCGCCCAGCCGGCAGGTCGGCGGTCCCGACAACGGTGCGGACACGTTTGTTAGCGTCGAAGGGAACCGCGCGAATCGAGCTCCCTTCGCTGTCGGCGACATACAACCATTGTTTGTCGGCGGCCAGCCCGCTGGGCTGCGCGAACGAGGCAAAGCCCGCTTCGTACGGCTGCTGCGGCAAGAGCGGTCCGTCGACAATGTCCTCGCGGCCGTTGCCGGCATAAGGACCGATTTCTGATTCGTCGAGCGGCATCTTCCAGATCTGATGCGGACCGGCCATGGCGATATAGAGATCCTTGCCGTGGATCAGCAGGTCCCAGGGACTGTTCAGCTCGGTCGTGCGCGGCGGGCCGACGAAGCGCTCGGGCAGGGCCGCGTCAGCCGGAGCCAGCGGATTCGGATTCATGCCTGGCCAGTTTTGCGCCTGCCGGCCGACGCCCGACACGGTCGCGACGCGCCGTTTTTCGAAGTCGATTTTGCGGAGCATATGGTTCTCGGTGTCGGCGACGTACAACACTTCGCCCAGCAGCGCCATGCCTTGCGGATGGTTGAACGATGCGGTGGCAAAATCACCATCGGCCGTGCCAATCTCGCCTGAGCCAACCACGTCGACCAATGTCCCATTGAGTTCCGTGATCACGATGCGGTTGTGGTTGCTGTCAGCGATGTACAGCCGATCGGTCGCCTGGTCGGCTAACACCTTGCCCGGGAAGCGCAGCGGAGTCTCTTTCACACTCCCCGCCGCGAGGTCGAAGCGGAGCGGCGTTTCGTCGAGCGTCCCCTTCTTGCGGTAGTACGGAATCGCCTTGTCGAGCAGCATGGCGAACTCGGTCGCCTTGAATTCACCGCTACGACCGTAAACGGCCTTTCCCTCGGGGTCGATCAACACGGCAGTCGGCCAGCTGCGCACGCCGAAACGCTCCCAGATGGCATGACGCGCATCGTTGACGACCGGATGCTTGATTTCATAGCGCAGCACCGCCTCGGTGATGTTCTTCGAATCCTCTTCGTTGGTGAACTTCGCCGAATGCACCCCCACGACCACCAGGTCATTGGGATATTTCTCTTCGAGCTTTTTCAGCTCGGGCAGGATGTGCATGCAGTTGATGCAGCAATACGTCCAGAAGTCGAGCAGCACGAACTTGCCGCGCAGGTCCTTGAGCTCAAGCGGGCTCGAAGTGTTGATCCAATCGACGCCCCCCGAGAGATCGGGAGACGTGACGCGCCTGGGAAACGGATTCTCTGGATCGGTCTGAGTCGGCGTCTCGGCCTCGAGCTCTTCGCCGGCCGTTGCTATCACGGACGAACCCAGCTCGCACAGGAAAAGTATGATCGCGGTCGCAGCGACCAACCGGGCCACTGCTTTCAGGCAGTGAACCGGAGATGCTGGCAAGACAAATCTCTGGCCGAGATGCGACATCGGAAAGCTCCTTCCTGGAATGGCCCGCGTGGCGTGCGGCGTGATGTGCCCCAATCGTAAGCTACCGCCGGTAGCGAGCCTAGCGACCCCGCCGACTTCTCGGCTCGGCAGCCGGCGGCCAAGGCTGATTAGCAGGCGGCGCAGCCGGAGTTTTTACCCCTGGCCTTTGCCGCCGCCGTCGCTAGCATTATTCGCCGGCTGAAACACCAGACCGATACGGGTCGGGAAACCGCCGGTGCCGAGGCAGCGGATCCCTGGTTTTTCGTAGTTTATTGCGTGACCATACGTCCGTTACACCACGCAAGAGTGGCTCCGCCAGCAGGACTGTTGCAAGCGGAGGCCAAACTTGTTGGCATTTCAGGCACGTTCGGACATGTTCAGAGAGAAGCTGCAGAGAGGGGAGTCCACGATCCGAAGATGAATTAATTGCGGTCAGGGGCTCCACTTCAACGAGCGCATCTCTTTTCACAGAAAGAAGTTGACACGATCCTAACAGGGTCGTAGAGTTCCACGACGACCGATCAATGCGCTGCCGGGAGGAGCCCAGACGCGCAACTACTGTCAGCCTGAAACCGTGAGCGGTTTCTCGCGTAGGCTCCCGGCCCGCATGCACTTCCTATGAGGAAATGTATGTCTAGCGTTCGTGTTCATGGTTTGGGATTGCTGGTGCTGCTGTCGTGCGCGGGCCTGGCCCAGGGTCAGGAATGGGCGCGCAAGATGTTCGAGACCACAAGTCACGACTTTGGCAATGTCGCGCGTGGGGCCAAAGTCGAGTATCTGTTCAAGTTCCACAACCCGTACAAGGAGGACGTCCACATTGTCGACGTCCGCTCGAGTTGCGGCTGCACGACCCCGCGTGCCTTGAACGATACGGTCAAGACCTATGACGAAAGCGCCGTCGTGGCCGCTTTCAACACGCGCACCTTCCTCGGCCAGCGTAGTGCCACGTTGACCGTGGTTATCGATAAGCCGTTCTACGCCGAGGTGCAGTTGCAGGTGTCGGGCTATATTCGCCGCGACATCGTCATTCACCCGGGTGAAGTCGACCTGGGCACCGTCGACCAGGGATCGCCGGCCGAAAAGCAGATTTCCATTAGCTACGCCGGCCGCAGCGATTGGCAGATTCTCGACGTGAAGGCGGGCAGCCCCTACCTGGAAACGCAACTCCTCGAAACGCGCCGCGATTCGGGCCAGGTCGCCTATGATTTGAAGGTCTTCTTGAAGCCGGATGCTCCCAGCGGGTCGATCAACGAACAACTGGTCCTCTTGACCAATGACCAGCGTTCACCCGAGGTGCCGCTCGACGTCGCGGGGCGCGTTGTCGCGGAACTCACTGTCAGCCCGGCCTCGATCCTGATGGGCGTCCTGGAGCCTGGCCAGAAGGCCACCAAGCAACTGGTCATCAAGGCCAAGCGTCCGTTCCGAATCACGGGCATCACCTGCGATGACGAATGCTTCGATTTCAAGACCCCCGAGACCGCCAAGCCGATGCATGTCGTACCGATCACTTTCGTGGCCGGCGATAAGACGGGTAAAGTGGCCCAGAAGATTCGCGTGACGACCGACTTGGGCGAAGACGTGGTGGCCGAGTTTTCGGCCTATGCCCAGATCGTCACGCCCGATAAAAAGCCGCTCGAACGGACGACTTCGAGCCGTCCGGCTGCAGAATAGGAATTTACTCTCGCGCTGCTCACGGCGAGACTTAATCGTGTAACGCCTGGTTGTCCATGCTCTGAAATGCTGCACCGGCCGTGCCCGCAACTTACGGGCGCGGCCGGTTCGCATTCTGGACCGCGTCGGCGTGAACGTAGAGCGCTTCGAGCGCAATCACCTGCGGCGTGCTGCCGTGTTGCGCAGGGCATGAGCTGCACGCCCCGCAGCCCCCTGGCTGCTTGCCGAAGAAGGTCGTCCAAGTCCGGCGCAGCAGATAGACCGTGGCCAGCAAGACGATGCTGAGGGTCAGCAGGTTTTCGATCGTGTGGCTCATCGCGGTATTATGCATTCGGGGGGAGCCGGTTGCTTCAGGAAATGAGCATTCCTACTTGATACGTCACCAGGGCCGCCACGTAGGCCAGGCCCGTCATGTACACGAAGGTAAAGACCGGCCACCACCAACTGCCGGTTTCTCGTTTGATCACGACCAAGGTCGCGGCGCACTGCGCGCAGAGGGCAAAAAAGACCATCAAGCTCAGCGCCACGGGAATGTTGAAAACCTTTTCTTCGGTCCCCTCCCACGTGGCCTGCTGCAAGGCGCTGTTGAGCCCCGCGGCTTGCGTGTCGTCGACGTCGACTTCGCCTAAATTGTAAATGATACCCAGCGTGGCGACGACGACCTCGCGCGCGGGAAACGACGCGATTGCGGCACAGCCAATGCGCCAGTCCCAGCCCAAGGGTCTTACCGCCGGCTCAATCGCATGGCCGATCCGGCCGAGAATGCTCTGTTCCTGATAAGCGCCGGCGATGCGCCCGTCGATTTCGGCAAGTTCCCGTTCAAGATCGCCACGTTCTGCAGCGCTCTCCGGAAGCTCGGCCAGTCGCGTTTCGAGGGCCACTTTTTGTTCGGCATACGGGGCCTCGACCGCCGGATCATGCGGGTAGTACAGGCTGGCCCAGACAACGACCGCCACCGCGACGATCAAAGTGCCGGCGCGACGGATGAATGACCAGCCGCGCTCGAACATGCGATGCAACACGATCGATGGGCCCGGCATCTTGTAGCTGGGCAGTTCCATGACAAAGGGGGGCGTCGGACCGCGCAACAGAGACTTCTTCAGCACCCAGGCCACGATCGTCGCCGTGACAATGCCGATCAGGTACATCGCCGCCAGCGTCACACCTTGCAGATTCAGCAAGTCGCCGACGAGTTTCCGCTCGGGAATGAACGCCGTGATTAGCAGGGCGTACACGGGCAGCCGCGCGCTGCAGCTCATCAGGGGAGCAATGAGAATCGTCGTCAATCGATCCCGCCGATTCTCGATCGTCCGTGTGGCCATGATGCCGGGGATCGCGCAAGCAAATGACGACAGCAGCGGAATGAACGACTTGCCGCTGAGCCCCACGCGCACCATCAGCTTGTCCATCAGGTAAGCCGCGCGGGCCATGTATCCGCAATCTTCGAGCACTGCGATAAAAAAGAAGAGAATGAAAATCTGCGGCAAGAAAGCGAGCACGCCGCCCACGCCGCCAATCAAACCATCGACGACCAAGCTGCGCAGCGCACCCTCAGCCATGTGCTCTTCGGCAAATTGCGCCACGTGCGCCACGCCCGCGTCAATCAAATCCTGTGCCGGCGCGGCCCAGGAAAACACCGCTTGAAAGACGACGACCATCAGCAGCACGAAGATCAACGTGCCCCACAAGCGATGGGTCAGCACGCGATCCATGCGATCGCTGAGCGTGATCCGCCGCTCGCGAGGCCGTACGACGATGCCGTCGAGAACCTGGCCAATCCAACCATAGCGGGCCATAGCCTCGACCGCGGGCACTGGCGACCCCGCGGCGGCCAATCGCGTGCGCGCCTCGGCAATGGCGCCGTGCAGACCGGGATCGGCATGTTCCAGCACTACATCTTCCAGATAGCCCGTCGTATCGAGCAGCAAACGCTCGACCAGGTAGCGCGGCAACGATGCCTGGCCGTTACTCGACGCCGTTTCCAGCCGGCGTGTCAGTGCGGCAACTTCGTTTTGAAACTCCGCAGGGAACGGGCTCACATGTTCTCGCGCGGGCCGGTCGATTTGCTCGACCAGCGCGTCTTTCAAACGATCAACCCCCTGCCGCCGGTTGGCCTGTACTTCGACCACAGGGATTCCCAGATTGCGTGACAAACGCTCTACGTCGATCGTGATACCGCGGCTGGCCGCGATATCGACCATGTTCAGCGCCAGCACGGTCGGCAATCCCAACTCGAGCACCTGGCTGACGACGTATAGATTCCGCTGCAAGTTGCTGGCGTCGACGATGCACAGCACCAGGTCGGGGCGCGGCGCATCATTCTGTCGACCCAGCAGCACGTCGACCGCCACCATTTCGTCCGGTGATCGCGGCGCCAGGCTGTATGTGCCTGGCAAGTCGATTAAGGTCAGTTGTCGAGCGCGATGCGTGAGCTGTCCGGTCTTTCTTTCGACAGTTACTCCCGGATAGTTGCCTACCCGTTGGCGGACGCCGGCCAGCGCGCTGAAAAGGGTCGACTTTCCCGTGTTGGGGTTGCCGATCAAGGCGACGCAGAGGTTATTCTCAGTACTGTGCGACATAGCCGGTTGAGGAATCTGGCACGAATATTCTGCGCCGACGCGCATCTCGCTGGTGCGGAACGTCGTCGCTGACCCGCGCGATCCCGGCCCCGATCGGGTGCGGCAACTAAAGAGATTGAATCTCGACACGCTGCGCTTCGCTTTTGCGCACGCTCAAGTGGTAGCCGCGCACCTCGAATTCGAGCGGATCGCCGAGAGGAGCAGTTCCCAGCAACTCGACGTCAACACCCGGGGTTAGCCCCATCTCCAGCAAGCGAAGCGAGATTTCGTCGCTCCCCTCGATCGTCACAACCCGCGCCCGTTGACCGACGTGTAGCTCGGCTAAGCGCATCAAGCGACCACTCCGGGCCGCACCAGCACACGCAGCAGTTCATCAGCGCGCAGGCACAACCGCTGTCCGTTAACACGCACGATGCAGGGACGGCCGCTTTGGACCATCTGAACCTCGGCACCCTGGCGAAGACCGATTTCATCCAGCCGGTGCACGAGGTCACCGTTGCCGACGACGGCGGTCACGGCACCGCTAGTGCCAACTTCGAGGCATTGTAAGGGGATCGAGTCGTTCACGAGGAGTCGCCTGGCAGCACTTGTTATTGAGACTCATTCTCAAGACCTTGTTATTTTAAAGCGTCCGGCCAACGCAAGCAAGCCGTTGTCCTAAAAAGAGCAACCATCCCTGCTGGCGGTTCTCATGCCTCGTCGTGGTCGAGCGCTTCACGGAAGGCCTTTGCCCGGACCCAATCTCTTCGTCTGGTAAGCTGAGTCGCATGGAAAACGTCACAGACCCCAAACCGCAGCCCAATGACGAACTTTATCTGGAAATCCTGCGCCGGATGAGTCCGGCCGACAGGCTACGGAAAGCGTTCGAGTTGACCGAGCTAAGCCGAAAACTTCTTCGCGCCGGGCTTGAGAACCAGTTTCCCGAGTTGTCTCCCGAGGAGATTCAAGCGCTTTATGTGAAGCGTTTGCTGGCGATCGCTGGCTACGAAAGACCTTCGTAAGCCGTCCAACAGTGGTTGCTACTCTGCACCGTACAATCCTCGGAGCTCAATCTCAGTTGATACGTCCGGTACCGATTCCCGGTTACCTCTAATTCCTTCCCGCGATTACAGTAGTGCCTGCTGATGGGGAACATTTTCAGGGTAATCTTAAACGGTGCGGAATGTTCATTGGTCGATACGCGGTTCATTCGTCACCGCGACGCGCTTCCCGCCCGGGGCAATTTTGGCCTTCCTGGGCAATCGTTGTGGCGGTCGTTGCGACGGCGCAGCATACATCGGCCGCTGACAGCGAGACCGCGCCCGGCGAGTTGACGCGGCTGAAGTACAACCACCCCGGGCTGGTCGTTGACTTGGGCGTGGGCCTGTGGGCCTGGCCGCTGCCGTGCGATGCCGACGGCGATGGCGATTTCGACCTGATCGTTTCCTGCCCCGACAAGCCGTCGAACGGCGTCTGGCTGTTCGAGAACACGACAAGCAGCACATCGATAACAAAGATGCCCGTGTTTCGGCCGGCCAGGAAATTGAGCCGCACGACGCACTATGTCATGCCCAGTTATGTCGATGGTCGCCTGCGCGTCCTCTCGCCGTGGAAAGAATATCCCGATTTTTTGCGCACGGGGATCGAACCGTCGGCGGCCTTGGCGGTGCCCGAGAAGATTCACAATCCTCAGGGCACCGCTCCGCAAGCGCGCGGCACCAAAATGCGGCACAACCAGTGGCGCTATGTCGATTACGACGGTGACGGCGCACTCGATCTCGTGATCGCCATCGAAGATTGGAGCGACTATGGGTGGGATGACGCCTGGGACGCCAATGGCCGCTGGCAAAACGGTCCCCTGCACGGTTTCATCTACTGGTTGCGCAACTCAGGGACGAACGGCGGGCCTCAGTATGCCGCGCCCGAGCTTGTGCAAGCCGCTAGTCGCCCGGTCGACACCTTTGGCTGCGCATCTCCGAATTTCGAAGATTTCGATCGGGACGGCGATCTGGATCTGCTGTGTGGCGAATTCCTGGACGGCTTCACCTACTTCGAAAATGTCGGCACGCGGCGCGAACCAACGTATGCAGTAGGAAAACGTCTGCAACTCGCCGACGGTCGGCCGCTCGTGATGGATCTGGAAATGATCGTGCCCGTCGCGCTGGATTGGGACAAAGACGGCGACTTTGATTTGATTGTCGGTGACGAAGATGGCCGGGTGGCTTTTGTAGAGAACACGGGCGAGCTGGCTGAGGATCGCACACCCCGCTTCCTCGCGCCGCGCTATTTTCAACAAGTCGCCGACGAACTGAAATGCGGAGCGCTGGCCACGCCCGTCGGCTTCGATTGGGATGGAGACGGTGACACCGACATCATCTCGGGCAACACCGCGGGCTATATTGAATGGTTTGAGAACCTCAGCGGCCCAGGCGTGGCCGATCCTCGCTGGAACGCGCCCCGCCGTCTGACGATCGACGACAAGCCCTTTCGCGTAATGGCGGGCCCCAACGGCAGCATTCAGGGGCCGTGCGAGGCCAAGTGGGGCTACACCACCTTGTCGATTGCCGACTGGGATCTCGATGGCTTGCCGGATATTGTGTTCAACTCGATTTGGGGGCGTGTCGAGTGGCTCCGCAACACGGGCACCCGCAGCGAGCCGCGTCTGGCCCCCGCCGCCGCGGTGGAAGTCGATTGGCCTGGCCCCCCGCCCAAACCCGCCTGGACCTGGTGGCAGCCCGGCGCCCATGAGCTCGTGACGCAGTGGCGGACCACGCCGGTCGCGCACGACTTCAACAGTGACGGGCTCCCGGATTTAGCCGTGCTCGATAGCGAAGGTTACCTGTCATTCTGGCCACGGCACCGGCGCGGCGATCGCCTGGTGCTGCTCCCCCCTGAACGTCTCTTCCTCGACGAGGAGGGAAAGCCGCTGCGATTGAACGAGCGGCGTGCCGGCGGAAGTGGACGGCGCAAGTTGTGCGTCACCGATTGGAATGGCGACGGCAAGTTCGACTTGCTGCTCAATTCGACCAGCGCTGATATCTTGTTGCAGATCGATGGGCCGGCGGGAAAGTTCTCCTTTCGCCGGGCTGGCACGATCGCCCGACAGAACATCGAAGGCCACGACGTCAGCCCGACGACGGTCGATTTCGATGGCGACAACATTCCCGACTTCGTGGGAGGCGCGGAAGACGGACGATTTTACTTTCTCCGCAATCCACGCAGCACTTCCAGGTAGCTGAACGAGCTGCAACCACGCAACACGCCCAGATAGTACAGAGG
>CAMFLN010000010.1 GCA_945957305.1 uncultured Planctomycetaceae bacterium
CTCATAAGGGTCCAGGTCCAACACGAAGACCAGGTCCCCCGGCTGCTTGCCCGCGAGCATCGGTTTAATGAATGGAACCTTGGCCGGGTCGAGCGTGAGCAGCTTCTTACCCAACGCGTCATCCAGCTGAATTTTGCCGTCGTCGGTCAATCGGCCGCGAAACGCCTGGTTGTGGTGGGCGTCATTGGCCGAGACGCCGGTGTGACGCGCCTGCTGGCAGAGTTGGTCGTAACGCTTCAGATAATCGGCCGGGTAGTCTTCGAGCGCCGCAAACGTCTCTTGCGGAAATTGCTTCACCGCGGGCACCAGCGCCAACAGGCCGATCGGAGTTTTTAGCGATGAGATGAACGCCGTTTCGTCCTTGAAGTCGGCGTGCGTGTTGTAGATTTCGGTGCCGGTGATCCCCTTGATCTCCCAGTCCATGCGCTCTTCCAGGTGCGACAGGAAGATCAGCCCGTCGGTGCCGAGCACAAGGTCGGCGAACGCCTGCGAGGAGTCGGTTTTCTCGTCTTTCAAGCTGCGCGTGGGATATGCCAGAAAGCCGCCCGTCTCGGCGCCGGGGATCAGCAGCACGCCGTCGGTCGGTCCCTGATGTCCGTCCTTGATGTAGTCGTAGTGGTCCGCCGGATGCTCGGTGAACATGATGACGCGCACGCCGGTAGCCTTGGCGGCGGCCAGGATCTCTTCGATCGTGCCGCGACTGTCATGAGAAAAGGCCGAATGCACATGCAACAGCGTGCGCACATCGTCGTAGCCGCTCGACAGCTCGACCGGCACCCGTTGCTTGGCCAGGGCCAGCACGCGCTCGTGCGTGGCGCGCAAACGCTCCATCTTCATGCGCTCCAGGGCTTGCGCCGAGGAATGGGAAACGAAAATGGTGGCAACCAACAGCAGGGAAAGGACGAAACGCATGGGGCAGGCTCCGCGGGTAGGTGAGAGGAGCTATCGTAACACGCCGTGCGGGGGCAAGGAACCTGGCTGCGCGGTCCGGAGCACGCAGAAACCCCGTGTGTTCCGTCAAGTAGTCAGTGGTCGCGCCGCGCGATAAAACTACGTCGTCCAGACACAAGACCTGCTTTGCGAGCCGATTGCATCATGTCAGATGAGAACCTGCTGGCCGACTATCGCGTCATCCTCACGCTGCCTGTGCAGTGGGGGGATCAGGACGCGATGCAACACGTGAACAACGTGGTCTATTTCCGCTGGTGCGAATCGGCGCGGATCGAATACTTTGGGCGGATCGGCCTGGCCGATCGTCGCTCGGCCGATCACGTCGGCCCGATCCTGGCGTCGATCAAGTGCGACTTTCGCCGGCAATTGAACTTTCCCGACACGATCCGCATCGGCGCGCGGATCGCCAAGATCGGCCGCACCAGTTTGACCATGGTGCATCGCGTAGTGAGCGAAGCCCAGCGCGCGGTCGTGGCCGAGGCCGAGTCGACGATGGTCGTCTTCGATTACGACGCCGGCAAGCCACACCCCGTGCCGGAGGCGATGCGCCAGGCGATTGAAACGGTCGAGGAGCGCAAGTTCGAGACCGGCTGAATGGAATCCGGAGCACGATCGACCGAAATATAATCGCATTTAGCCGCTCGGCTCGCCGAGCGAACGCGCCGCGCGCTTCGCGTTCTTGCTACTCCACCGTCACGCTCTTGGCCAGGTTGCGCGGCTTGTCGACGTCGCAACCGCGCAAGACCGCGATGTGATAGGCCAGCAGTTGCAGCGGGATGGCCGTGACGATCGGCTGCAGGAAGTCTTCGACCGTTGGGATCAGAATCACGTCATCCGCCAGCTCTGCGGCCTGCGCGCCCGCCTCGCACGTGATGGCGATCACCGGCCCGCCGCGGGCTTTGATCTCTTCCATGTTGGCGATCACCTTGTCGTACACCACGCCCTTGGGAATCAAGAAGACGCTGGGGGTATTTTCGTCGATCAGTGCGATCGGCCCGTGCTTCATCTCGGCCGCAGGATAGCCTTCGGCGTGGATGTAGCTGATTTCCTTGAGCTTGAGCGCCCCTTCGAGCGCCGTCGGAAAATTGAATTGCCGCCCCAGGTAGAGAAAGTTGCTGCACTGATAGTACTTTTCGGCGATGCGGCGAATCTGGTCGTTGGCTTCGAGCGACTGGCGTACTTTGTCCGGCAGGCTCTGCAATTGCTCGATGATCTTCATGCCCTGGGCAAAGCTCAGGTGCCGCAAGCGGCCGAAGTAGAGGGCCAGCATCGTCAAAACCGCACATTGCGACGTAAAGGCCTTGGTCGAGGCCACGCCGATCTCGGGCCCGGCGTGCAGGTAGATGCCACCGTCGGCCTCTTGAGCGATGCTGGAACCGACGACGTTGCAAATGGCCAGCGTCGGATGCCCTTGCCGTTTCATCTCGCGCAGCGCGGCCAACGTGTCGGCCGTCTCGCCGCTTTGCGTGATCGCGAACACGAGTGTGTTGTTGTCGATCGGCGGATTGCGGTACCGCAGCTCGCTCGCGTATTCGACCTCGACCGGGATGCGGGCAAATTCTTCGAGCAGGTACTCGCCCACCATTGCCGAATGCCAGCTGGTGCCGCAGGCTGTGAGCAGGATGCGGTTTACACTGCGCAATTGCTGCGGCGACAGGTTCAACCCGCCGAAGTGAGCCGTGGCCTCGTCCAGCGACAAACGCCCACGCATGGCATTGCGCAAGGTCTCGGGCTGCTCGAAGATTTCCTTGAGCATGAAATGTTCGTAGCTGCCCAGGTCGACGTCGCCTGATTGCAGGTCGAGCGTCTGGACGCTGGGAGAAATCTCCCCCTGGTCGCGATGAATGACGCGCAGGGTGTCGGCCGTAACCAGGGCAATTTCGTATTCGGCCAGGTAGACAATCTTATCGGTAAAGCCCACCAGCGGTGAGGCATCACTGGCCACGAAGTGTTCGTCTTCGCCAACGCCGACGACCAGCGGACTCCCGTGGCGCGCGGCGATAATGACGTCGGGATAATCATGAAACACGATGGCCAGGCCGTACGTGCCTTGCAGCTTGGCCAGCGCACCGTTGACCGCGGCAACCAGCGGTTCGTAGCCGTTGGCGGCGCCCCCGTGGCCGTTTTGCCCGCGATGTTCGAGTTCCTTCTTCAGGCAATCGGCGATCAGGTGCGCGATGACCTCGGTGTCGGTGGCCGAGTGGAACTCGTAACCTGCCGATTGCAGGTATTCCTTCAACGCGCGGTAGTTTTCGATCACGCCATTGTGCACGATCGCCAGGTCTTGGCGGCCGCCGTAGTGCGGGTGGGCATTCGCGTCCGTAGCGGCGCCGTGCGTGGCCCAGCGCGTGTGGCCGATGCCCAAGCGCCCTTCGGCCGGTTCTTCTGCCAGCTTGGCCACCAGGTGGTCGAGCCGGCCGGCGGCCTTGCTGAGGCGGAATTCACCCGCGCGGTCGATCGTCACGACTCCCGAGCTGTCATAACCCCGGTACTCCAGCCGGCGGAGTCCCTGGATCAGAAATTCACTTGCGTTGCGAAATCCGACGTAACCGACAATGCCGCACATAGCTGGCGCTCGCTGGGGACGAGGTTGGCGATCGACTCGTACGCTTTGATTCTACGTTTCTCTGACGTGAAACCTAGTTGAATAAGCCGGGAGAATCGCTTGGCAAGTAACCGCTAACCGGGGGGCCGGCAGGGCGTAGGCAAACGAGCTAGCGGCCCAAGGAAGTGAGGAGGATGAGGACTGACTGCAGACGTCGAGCGAACTGAAAGGTGATAAGCCAATTCTACTTGGACCACACACAGGTGTCACGCCTTACGTGGGCAGTACATCCGCTAGAGCACGAACTCTCGGGCCGTGTCGAATTGTTACAGGCCGCAAAAGTGGAACCCGGCCTACGCGATTCTTTTGCAGAGTCGCGTTGCGCAAACTGCGGGTGCGTCGAGGTGTGAGCGGCAAACGACCAGCGCACCTGCTGTTGTGCGTTGCTGACGAATTTCAGTTTGACGATCCGCGCGGATCGTGATACTCTCTCGTCTTAATCGTGCATTGGTGGCCGGCGACTGATTTTGCAGTCTCCGGCGAACAGGGAACTCCGGTGAAATTCCGGGACGGCCCCGCCGCTGTAACCGAAGTTACGAGGGCACCTATCGAGGCCGCGGTTGCGAAGCTTTCGCACCGCCGGCAGCCATTGTCGTGGCAAGCCACGACGAGAAGGCACAGGTGGCCCGAGGTCGGTAGTCAGAAGACCTACCAATGCGGTGACTTGTAGCGTCCTGCGAGGGACAGGCGCTCGGGAATTACGATTCGCAGGAAAGGCCGTCTTCGGCAACCGCGTGCCATGTCTCGTCGCTAGCTGCTGCGCGCAGCCAGCGCGCGAACAGTGCCGGTACGGTTTGCCCTAGGCGCGACTTCGATGGCAAAGTCACTTCGCGCCGCGCGCCCACCGGGCGGTATGTCCTTGGTCGAGCTGCTGGTCGTCATCGCGATCATCAGCGTCTTGGTGGCCCTGGTATTGCCAGCGGTGCAGCAAAGCCGTGAATCATCGCGCCGGGCACAATGCCTCGACCATTTGCGGCAAATCGGCATTGCCCTGCAGTCGTATCACGGCGCGTTGGCGTCGTTTCCCACCGGCTGTATCGAGCGGCGCATCGGCGCAAACAAGACCGCGCGGCAAATCGGTTGGGGAGCGCTGCTGCTTCCCTTTTTGGAACAGAACGAACTGAGCAACTCGCTCGATTTGAACACGCCGTTTGATAGCCCGCGCAATGCGGAATTCGCGGCCACGACGCTCGCGATCTATCTCTGTCCAAGCGTCGATCGCCTGGCGCAACAGCCCGCCACCGGGCGTGGACCGAGCGACTACGGAGGCATCTTCGGGCCTCGCTTTCCGGGCGACAGCAACAATCCGCCGCAAGGGATGCTCGTCTACGACACCCCGATACGTCTGTCGCAGGTCACTGACGGCACGAGCAACACGTTGATGGTCTCGGAGGATTCGATCTACCTGCCGGCCGGCGAGTGGATCAGCGGCATGACGGTGTTTGACGTTTCCTACGCCATCAATACCGCTCCGAAACTGGATAACGACATCCATAGCGAGCACCCCCGCGGCGCCAATGGATTGTTCGTCGACGGCAGCGTCCGTTTTCTCTCGCAATCGATGACCACGGACGTTTTGTCGGCCATTTGCACCCGCGGGACGGGCGAACCAACGTCGAATTATTGAAAACTACCAGCACCAAAGAAGCGGTGCACACTTACGGAGCAGCACATGCAGCGACACACTTTGCCAACGATCGTTCTTTTCTTGATCCTGCTGCCAGGCGCCACGCCGGCGCAGATTGTCGATTTCGAAGACCTCGCGCTCGGCACGAATTCGTATTACAACGGCGTCGGACAATCCGGCGACACAGGTTTCACCAGCGGCGGTGTCTATCTCAACAACACCGTTGATCCAACGTATTTCAGTTGGGGCGGATGGTCATATGCCAACATGGCCCTGCCGGTCGGCAATGCGGACCTGTCTCAGCCGGATTACACCTATCAATACAACGCCGCCGCGGCGACCGGCTCGCGCGGATCGTCGAACTATGCCATGGGCTACTGGGACGTGTACACGCCCACGGTCCCCACGATCACGCTGCCAGCGGGCGAGCACCCGGTAAGCTTGCAGGTGACCAACAGCACTTACACGGCGCTGTCGATGCTGCATTACGACGGCTACTCGAAAGTTTTTTCCGGCCCCGTCGGCAATACACCAGGGGATTGGTTCAAGTTGACGATCACGGGCTACGACGGTCATGGCGACTCGATCGGCGCCGTCGATTTTTACCTGGCTGACTATCGCTCGGCCGATCCCGCGCAACACTACATCATTCATGATTGGACGAATGTGAACCTCACTAGCCTGTCGCAGGCAAGTTCGCTGTCGTTCACCATGTCGTCGAGTGACAACAATGCAGGAGGAATTCTTACTCCAACCTACGTGGCCCTCGACGATTTGAGCCTGACCAAGGTCGCGGGCGATGTGAATAACGACCAAATCGTGAACGGCCAGGACATCGCAGCCGTGGCGTCGAATTGGCTGCACGCAGGGCCAGTGGCCGACGCCAATGGCGATGGCATCGTCAATGGTCAGGACATCGCCTTAGTCGCCTCGAACTGGTTGGCCACGCCGGTTGCCGGTCCAGGGCAAGCAACGGCGAACGCAGCCGCCGTGCCCGAGCCAGCCGGTCTGTTGCTGGCGGCGCTCTCCCTGGCGTGCCTGATGATGAGCGTTAAACTGCGGCGATGAGCCGCGATGAGCCCGATTATTCTGCATCCGCCCGGGAGCAAAATCGCCGCGCTTGGGATGCGCTGGTTGGTCGGCAGCAACGTTTCACGCGCCCTGCGTCTGATCAATACGTCGCGGATTCGTCAGCGATCATCGCCCACGACTCCTGGCTCCCCGGCGGTGTTGCCGGGCGCCGGGTGCTCTGCCTGGCCTCGGGCGGAGGACGGCAAAGTGCGTTCTATGCGTCGGCCGGCGCCACGGTCACCGTCGTCGACGTCAGTCCCGAAATGTTGTCGCTTGATCGACAAGTGGCCGCGGAGCGCGGGCTGAATATTCGCGCGGTCGAAACTTCGATGGAGGACCTGTCGGCTTTCGCCACGGCCGAGTTCGATGTCGTCATCCAGCCGGTCAGCACCTGTTACGTGCCCAACGTGGCTCGTGTCTATCGCGAAGTCAGCCGGGTGATCGCGCCCGGCGGGATTTACATCAGTCAGCATAAGCAGCCGGGAAGCCTGCAGGCGGATGTGCAGCCATCGCCACGGGGCTACGAATTGCAGGAGCCCTACTATCGTAGCGGTCCGCTGCCGCCAGTGGTGGGGAGCCTGCACCGCGAGGAAGGAACAGCCGAGTTCCTGCACCGCTGGGAAGAATTGCTCGGAGAGCTGTGTCGCGCGGGCTTCGTCATCGAAGACCTCATGGAACCTCCGCACGCCGATCCAGCGGCCGCAGCGGGCAGTTTTGGCCATCGCAGCTGCTACGTAGCGCCGTACGTGCGTATCAAGGCGCGACGTTTGGCTACATCCCGCTCAGGTCACGGAACTGCCTCGGCACTGTGGGTTCCAGAATAAAACTGTCAAGCTCCGGGCTTAAAGCTTCCGAACCACACGGGGACAGGCACTTCCGGTTGAAATTACCCCCGGGGGCAGAGATGATTGACTCCTCGTGGGGCTGACCGCCTGAGGCAATTGGGGCAGGCATCCCTGAGGCTTGGTAACGATGCTCTAGCTGAATGGGTCTTGCGCGTGCCGAAATCCCCCTTACAAGAAATCTGTGCCTTGCTCGGTCAGGCCGTCGCTGGCAATCCCACGCAATACATGATGGAGAAGCTCTTCGTTCATCATGGGCTTGATTGGCGCTATTTAACCTTGGAGGTTCTGCCCGAGCACCTGGGGGATGCCATTCGCGGAATCCGCGCCTTAGGGTTTCGCGGCGCGAACATCACCAAGCCGCACAAGGTTCCGGTGCTGGCTTACCTCGATCGCTTGACCAGCGCCGCGGAATTGATTGGGGCCGTGAACTGCATTGTGCGAGAGAATGACAAACTGATCGGCGAAAACACCGACGGCAAAGGCTTTTTGCAGTCCTTGCGCGGCGTCATCGATCCGCAAGGGAAACGAGTCGTGTTGCTGGGCGCAGGGGGCGCCGCGCGGGCAATCGCCGTCGAGCTGGCCCTGGCCGGCGCCAGCGCGATCACGGTCGTCAATCGTTCGGCCGAACGTGGCCAATCGCTCGTCGACCGGATCAATGAGAAGACCAAGACGCCGGCCACGCTGATTAATTGGGAAGGGGACTATCGCGTTGCGGCAGACACCGACGTGTTGGTCAATGCGACCTCGATTGGGCTGAATGATGAATCGGCGCGCGTGCCGGTGAAATTGGACGATGCACAGAAGCAATTGGTCGTGGCTGACGTGATTGCCAGCCCGCCGCTGACGCATCTGGTGCGTAAAAGTCAGCAACGCGGCTTCAAGACGCTCGACGGAGTCGGGATGATCGTCAATCAGGGAGCGATCGGTTTCAAACTCTGGACCGGCGTCGACGCCGATATCCAGGTCATGCGCGAGGCGGCCGAGGAATTCGTCGAGACTTAGGCCGCGAGTACCGTGATTGGCGCGCTACTGCGTGGGCCGCGCCTGTTGCTGCGTAATGCAATGGAACGTGCCCAGTCCCCAGGCCAATTCCACGGCGCGCAGTCCACGCACTTGTCGGCCGGGAAATAGACGGGCCAGCGTATCGAGGGCCACCTTGTCGGCAGGACACGCAAACTGCGGCACGACCACGACGCCATTGGCGATGTAAAAGTTGGTGTAGCTCGCGGGCAGCCGACGATCGTCGAAATAAACGGCCGCCGGCATCGGCAGCGTGACCACTTCGATCGATCGCCCCTCTTGATCGGTTGCCGCTTGCAACCGGTGCAGATTGTCCGCCAGGGCCTGATAATTCTCATCCGCCGGATCTTGTTCGACCGCCGTGACGATCGTGCGCGGACTGACGAAGCGTGCCAGCTCGTCGATGTGGCCATCGGTGTCGTCGCCGACGATGCCCTCGCCCAGCCAGATCACGTGATGGCCGACGCCATAATCGCGCAAATAGCGCTCTACTTCGGCGCGCGACAAATCCGGATTGCGATTCGGATTGAGCAGACATTGCTCGGTCGTCAGCACAGCGCCGCGGCCATTCACATCAATGGCGCCCCCTTCGAGAATGATGCCCGGCTCGAAGCACTTCATGCCGAGGATCCGCGCGACCTTGCCGGCCACCTGCGTATCGAGATCGAACGGCGGATACTTTCCGCCCCACGCGTTATACCGCCAGTGCACGAGCGCCGGCGGCGCACCGGTGGGCCCGGTCAGAAACATCGGGCCATGATCGCGGGCCCAGGCGTCGTTGGTGGGTACATCATGAATGGTCACCCGCGGCAAGTGGCCGACCATGGCTTGTGCTTGGGCGTGAACGGCACCGGCGCCGGCCAAGATGTGCACCGGCTCGAACTCGACGAGCGTTCGCACCAACTCGGCCCAGACCGCGGGGATCGGCTCGAACTGGCCCGGCCAGCTTTCCACGTTGTGGGGCCACGAAAGCCACGTCGCGACGTGCGGCTCCCATTCAGCCGGCATGTGATAACCAAGCGAAGCAGGCGTTGCGGACATAGGGGAAGTACGAAGACAAACCAAGAAAATCGCGCGCGAGCTGACAGTCTCGCGTCCCAGCGGGCGCACAGCTTAACGCGCAGGCGATTTATCCGCCAGGAACGTTCGCAAGGCCGCGTTGACGAATGCGGGATTCTCAAGCGGCGCCATGTGCCCCGCGTCCGGCACGATGTGAAATTCCGCCTGCGGAATACTGTCGGCCAACTTTTTCATTTCCGCCGCAGGACTGATCGCATCTTCCTGACCCACGAGGACCAGCGTCGGCACGTTGATCGTCGATAGTAGGGAAGTCGCGTCGGCACGCTCGGCCATGCCGCGCTGCGCAGCTGCAATACCGCGGGGATCGGTCGAGAGGATCATCTCGCGCACCGACTCGGCGAGCAGCGGTTGTGCAGTGGCCGTGCGCGGATGCAGCAGTTTAGGCAGCATCGCCTCGGCGACAAATCCGGCGCCATCGACCAGAACGCGATCCGCCATCTGTCGGCGTCCTGCCGCCGCCTCGCCCGTATCGGCGGCGCTTTTGGTGTCACAAAGAATCAGCGACCGCACGCGCTCGCGATACTTCCGCAGAAACTCGAAGGCGACATAGCCCCCCATCGACAGTCCGCACAGGCTGACGGGTTGCTGAATACCAAGCTCGTTCAAGATCGCCGCCACGTCATCAGCCTGCTGGGCCATGGTCACCGTACCGTCGGTCACGGTGCTGCGGCCGAATCCGCGCAGGTCAGGCACAATCACGTGGTTCCCCGTCGCCAGTTCATCCACCTGACGTGCCCACATCGAATGGTTCAAGGGAAACCCGTGAATGAAAACGACCGGGGCACCCGCGCCGCGCTCGAACACACCAAAGGTGGCGCCACTGGCGTTAATCGTCCGCATGGCTGGCTCTCCGTAGTGGCCTCAAGGCGCTTTCGACGACTTTTCCAGGGCGCTTTTGAAAAGGCCCAGCTGCTTGGACATCTGGCCCGAGTGAGGATCAAGTTCGACGGCGCGGGATTGGATCTCGACGGCGCCGGCCAGGTCCCCCTCGGCAAAATGGCAGCGCGCCAAAGTGTCGAGATACCCAGCCTCGGATTGGCGAATTTCCTTTTCATCCGACTGGCTGCGGAGCAATTCCAGCGAGCGTTCGCTGTTGCGACGTGCCTCGCGCGGATCACCCTCCGTATTAGCGATCAGCCAGGCCAGTTGGTTGTAAGAAGTCGGATCATCCGGCGATTCCTGAATCTCGCGCCGGAACGCCTCGATCGCTTCATTGATCAGCCGGCGGGTTTTGTCGCGTAATTCGGGGTCTAGCTCGGGATGGCGATACAGCGAAATCAAAATATCGACTTCGCTGGGATCTTCCTCGAGCCCGCGTTTGAGTTCCGCCAGTTGTTCAGCCCGCTTTCCTTCCGCGTCATACTGACTAGCGCGGAAGAAATGCAACCGGGCGCGCATCGTTTCCATGGGGCCAAAACGATTGGCCAGGTCCTGGATATCACCTTCTTTGTTCTTCTCCTTGGTTTCGCGCGCAGTGACGGCAGCCTCCCAGACTTCGGCGGCGCCGCGATCATCGGACTGATCGTGCAGCAACTCGCTCAGCCCGCGCTGCGCATACAAAGTGATGAAGTCGCCCGGCTTGCCGAGCTTGATCACGTGCCGAAATTCATCCTGGCTCCATTTCAGCATGCCGCGGCGCTGCAGTTCACGGGCGGCCTGGAAATGTTGGACCAACTGTTCAAAGGCCTCGCCTTTATTCAGCCCAATCGCTCGCTCGGCAGTCTGCTTGGCGAGTTGCTCCTGGCCCCGTTTTTGCTGAGCTTGCGCCAGGGTGTAGAGGAGCACCGGTTCACGTTCGATCCGTTCCGCGAATCGTTGGGCCACCAGGTCGACGACGTCCCAGGCCTCCTGCTCGACGAGCCAATTGACCAACTCGGCCAAGGTTTCGCTGTGCCCTTCTTCGAGATCGACGATGCGCATCATCGCGGCCACCGCCTCGTCGCGCCGGTCGAGCTTGCGGAGCGCGGCGACTTGCTGTCGCCACAGGGCACAGATGATTTGCGGCTGCGTTTGTGGGGCCAGCACTTGTTGTTCGGCTTCGGCCAGCTTTTGCCACGCCGTCACTCCCGCCGCCGGGTCGTCGTGCGACGTCAGGTACACACGCAGCCATTCCGCGCCGGGCCGAGGACTGCTTCCCAGGTTTTCTCGGATGGCCTGTGCGCGGGTAGGCCAGTGATCGGCAGCGATTTTCTTTTGCTCGATGATCGCCAGCGCCGCCAGCTTCGACAGGACGATCGACTTGTCGAAGCGCACCAAGCGGCATAGCACAGGCAAGCCCTGCTCGCCCGGCAGCTCGATCAACTGCGTGACAATCGCCGAGTGGGCGGCTTCGTCCTTCAGGCCGTAGCCTTGCAGCAGCCGTTTGACCGCCGGCGAGTCCTCGGCCGTGGTCCATTCGATCTGCATCTGGCTGACCAGGCATTTGGCGCGCGACGCAATTTCGATGTCGTCATTATCGGCGGCCAACTCCAATTGGTCGAAAGCCTCGAACCCAATCTTGGCCAGTTCTTGCTGCGATCGCTCGCGGACGAAGTAGTCGTCGTTCCCCAACTGCCCGATCAGCTTTTGGACGCGTTCGGCAAGCACCGCCGCGTCATCATTGGCCGATGCTTGCGCCGCGAACAGCCAGCAAGCGGCACCGCAGGTCCAAGCGAGAGCTAAGGCACTTCTGGCGAGAAAATCAAGCATATCGCATCGCCGCACGGTTTCGCAGGAATCACCTGTACCAAGGATAGCTGAAATTACCGTACCGGGGTAACGCCGCCCCGCGCTGTCCTCCGCGGGGGACGAACGTTTCCAGTACTTTCGCTGAGGAAACCCGTGGAGTTTAGCCGCCGCACCGCAGGTGCCGTGGAAACCGCCGCTGCTATTTCGCGGCCGGCACCCTTAGCAGTTCCTCGACCGCCGCATCGATCATGTCAGGCCGAAACGGCGTGGTGGGATCGGACGGAGAAATCCGCTTGGCGAGCTTCCCCTCGCGATCAAACAGCGCATAGTGAGGCAGGGCCCCGTCGAAATCGAATTCGTCGGCCGAAGATTCCTGGGCGCCGACCTTGCTGATCAAATTCTCGAACGTGGCCCCCTTTTCGGCCAGGAACTTCTGCACGCCGGCAACCTCGGCCGGTTCATCGAACGACAGGCCGACTACGTCCAGCCCCTGGTCGTGGAACTTGTTCCACAGTTCCACTGTGTGGGGAAACTGTTTGACGCACGGGCCGCACCAGGTGGCCCAGTAGTCGACCAGCACAACCTTGCCGCGATGCGCGGCGATCGCTTGTTCAAAGCCGGCCTTGTCGACGACCGTGACGTCGATCGTCTTCCCCGGGCTGGTAGCCGCCTGCGCTTTTTCTGTTGGTTCCTTGGCGACCGGCGGTTTCTCGGCCGTGCAACCGACGTGCGTGCCGATGAACAAACCACTGAGAATCAGGAACAAAGCGCGCAGATAAATTCGACGACGCAGCATGCGAACGGCTCCGACGAGTCATCAGGAGAATGTCCGTGGGCAGGAACAGCAGGACTGCTCAAGTTACGCGCTTAACGTGCGTACTCGATGCCGCAGCCGGTGGCGCGCATCTCTTGCGCCTCGGGCTTGCGTCCTTCGAGCGCGGCATCGATCGCGTTGCGGACATACGGCTTCTTGACTTCGGCCGCCGCCATCCAGTTGTCGTCGATCGCGCCCATGTAGACGATCTTGCGATCAGCATCCAAAACGAAGGCTTCAGGCGTCTTCTGCGCGCCGTACAGCTTGCCTGTCACCTGAGTGGGATCAGAGAGGTAGGGGAAATTGAACCCGCGCTCGGTCGCCCGCTCCTTCATGTGGCCCAGGTTGTCTTCTTCGCCGTTATTGACGCAGATGGCCACGACTTGGACCCCCTTGGCCTGATAGTCGCGCTGCAGTTCCACCAGGCGTTCTTCGTATTGTTGGGCGACCGGGCAGTGATTGCAGGTGAAGATCGCCACGATCACCTTGGCGCTCTTGTAGTCGTCGAGGCTGTGCTGCTTCCCGTCGGTGCCGGTAATGCTTGGCCATGCCGGGGCCTGCTCGCCGATACTCAGCACCTTGTTGAATTTTCCGGCAAACGCACTGCCGGCGACCAACACGGATACGATCAAGGCGATCGCGAAGTTTTTGCGCATCGCTAAAAGCTCCTGGGAATCTGAAATATCGTTGGCAGGAAACGTGGGCAAACGCCAACCCACCGTGTACGCGAGCAGGACAGCCCCGTGACGGCGAAGGATTCACGTGGACCTGGGCGTTAGAACAAGGTTAATTTTCGCGGGTTCGGCAATATGTGTCAATCGAGCTGTCAACGGAGCCCAGAACCCCCGGGGAGCAAAACGCCGGCCTGAGAGGGCGGCCGGACCAGGGAATGGCTCGTGCCGACAGCAACGAGTCACCACCCAAGCCCGTCTTGCGGCGCGAACAAATTCTGTTTGAAATGCGTCCTGGCCGTACTTGAATGAAGCAGACTCGAGTGCCAGCAGGGCCGCGATGCCACGCTGAGAACAAACGGAGAAGCGGTGGCTCCCTACCTGTGGATGCTCTGTGGGGCGTTTGCCTTTGCCTGCATGGGAGCCTTCGCGCACGGACTCGAAGGAGTCTGCGACTGGCAGGCCGTGGCGCTGGTCCGCGCTTTACTGGCCACGCTCTTTGCCACGGCCATGGTCCTGTCGGCCGGGGCGCGCTTTGTCTGGTGGCGCCCTGCCACGCTGTGGGTGCGCAGCGTCGCCGGCAGCATCAGCATGCTCTGCACGTTCTACGCGTTGCCGCGTTTGCCGATCGCCGACGTGCTGACCATTGCCAATATCTTTCCGGTTTGGGTGGCTCTCTTGTCCTGGCCGCTATTGAGGGAAAAGCCATCGGCGAGCGTGTGGCTGGCGATTTTCTGCGCTGTGGCGGGCGTCGCGTTAGTCCAGCAGCCGCACAGCGGCGTCGCCTCGACTAGCGCGCTTGTGGTCCTGGGGGGAAGCATGGCCACGGCCATTGCCATGATCGGGCTGCATCGCCTGCAAGGAGTCGACGTGCGGGCGGTCGTCGTGCATTTCTCCGCCGTGGCCACGCTATTCGGCGCTGCGGCCTTTCGCCTGTTTCCAACGGAGCATTTCTTTGTCCATTACCTGAATGCCAGGATTTTGCTCATGCTGCTGGGCGTGGGGGTTTCTGCCACGATCGGTCAATTGTTGCTGACCAAGGCCTTCACCGCCGGCAACGCCGCCAAGGTGTCGGTCGTCGCGCTCAGTCAGGTCGGCTTTGCCATGCTCTTCGACCTGCTGTTCTGG
>CAMFLN010000011.1 GCA_945957305.1 uncultured Planctomycetaceae bacterium
CGAACGAAGATCCGGCGCAACGGGCGGCCCCAGCCACCATGAATGCGGGCGCCGTTCCTGCGCCGCGCGTTCCGCCAGCTGCCGCTGCGGCTGGTAACTGGGGAAGTGACGAACGTTCGATGCAGTTCGATTTGCTCGACGTGGACGGAGCCCGGGTTATCGCCCGCGTCGGGTCGGAGGTGATCCAGGAATTTGAAGTGAAGAGTTACGTCGACGAGATCGTCGAGGCGAACGCGGCGCGTATTCCTCCCAAGCAATTGGCTGCCGTGCGCGAAAAGTTGACGCGCGATCGCTTGAACCATCTGGTCGAGGTCAAGCTGTGCCTGGTCGATGCCCAGCGCAAGATTCCCACCGATGCCTATCCGAAGATCGTCGAGAGCGTAAGCGACGAATTCGAAGCAAAGGAAGTGCGCAAGAAGCTCAAAGATTTGAAACTCGGCACACGGGGCGACCTGGAAGCGAAGTTCCGCGAACATGGCTCCTCGCTGGAACGCGAGAAGCAAACGTTCATCGAGCAGCAAATCGCCTTTGGTTGGATCGCGCAGCAAACCAAGACCAAGCACGAGGCCACGCACGAGGACATGCTGGCCTATTACCTCGAGCACATTGAGGACTACAGCTTTCCGGCGCAAGCGCGGTGGGAAGAGCTACGTGTGCGCACATCCAACTATCCCACTCGCGAGGCGGCACGGCAGGCGCTCGCTCAGATGGGGGATGCCGTACTGCGCGGCGCCAATTTCGCCGAGGTCGCCCGGAAAAGCTCGCAGGGGCCGACCGCGGCGAATGGCGGCCAATATGACTGGACCAGCGAAGGAAGCATGGCCTGGGAAATGCTCGATCAGGCGATCTTCGGCTTGCCGGTCGGCCGGCTGAGCCAGATTCTGGATGACGGGCGCACACCGACGATCTCGATTGTCCGCGTGATCGAACGCAAAGAGGCGGGGCGCACGCCGTTCACGGACGTGCAAACCGAAATCAAAGATAAGCTCGCCAATGCGCACACCGAAAAGGACAAACAGAAGCTGCGCGACTATCTGGCCAAATTGCGCGAAGACATCCCTGTTTGGACCATTTACGACGACGTGCCTGCCGACCCGGCGGTTGCCGGCGGCGCCTCCTCGGCCAACGGGGCGCAGACCAGCACCTCGATGCGGCCCGCCGGCGGTGCGCCCACCAAGAAGTCCGCGCCGAATCCTTACCTGCGCTAATCGTCGCGCCTCGGTGGTCTCGGACGGCCGCCTGGGCATCTCTTTCCGCGGGTGGTATACCCGTTGTTCGCCGCGGCCTGTAAACAGTTGCGCGCGAGAACAAGGTATCTGATGACTCGCACCCCCATGGGCAACGAACGGCACAATGTGGAACTTAAGTCGCGCCTGCGCGATTTCGTCGGCGCACGGCGCCTGGCCCAGCGCCTATCCGGAGCTGCGCCTGAAGTCCTGCGACAGGTCGATACCTATTTCCGCTGCACTGAGGGACGGCTCAAATTGCGCGAGATCACCGGTGGGCCGGCGCAATTGATCGCGTATGCACGCCCGAACAATACGGCCGTGCGCACCAGTCGCTATTACCTGGTCGACTTGCCGGCGGCCGACTCGCTGCGCGAAGCTTTAACGGCCACGCTGGGAGTGCTGGTGACCGTGGAAAAAGTTCGCGAGATTTCGCTTTACAAAAATGTTCGCATCCACTTGGACCGTGTCACGGGTTTAGGGGACTTCCTCGAGTTCGAGGCCGTGATGTCGACGGGTGATTCAGTGGCAGCCGCCGAAGCGCTGGTGCGCGACTTGTCCGAGCAGTTCGGACTCGCGGCGGAAGACCTCATCGGAACTTCATATAGCGACCTGCTCTTGGCGGCTCGTTCTTGATCGCGGGACGAGGGCGCCTGCGGAGCTCCCGCTAAACGAGTTGGGTGACCTGCGGCAATCCCGCTAAACCAACCCCGGCTTCTATTAGCTGCAGCAATAGTGCGCCTGACGATTTGTAGAACGATCGGCGCGCCGTTAAACTGCCATGCTCACCCCGATTCGGCGACCGGCTACGGAGTTCTTGCCTATGAGTTCGTTGATGAATACCAATTCTGCGCCTCCGAAAATGGCAAAGCTGAATCTGGGTGATTGCGAGGTCGACGTCCCCGTCATTGAAGGGACCGAGCAAGAGAAGGCAATCGATATCTCGCACTTGCGCGCCGAGAGCGGATACATCACGCTCGACGAAGGTTACGTCAACACCGGCGCGACGACCAGCAGCATCACGTATCTGGATGGCGAAAAGGGTGTGCTGCGTTATCGCGGCTATCCGATCGAGGTGCTGGCGAAAGAGTGCCGGTTCCTGGAAGTCAGCTACCTCTTGCTGTACGGCGAATTGCCGAACGTCGAACAACTGGAGACGTTCCGCAATAACCTCCGCCGGCACACGATGCTGCACGAGGATATGCGGTCGTTCTACAATGGCTTTCCGCGTGATGCCCATCCGATGGCCATTCTGGGCTCGGTCGTGGGGGCACTGTCGACGTTCTATCAAGATTCGCTCGATCCGCGCGATCCGAAGCAGGTCGAGATTTCGGTTTTCCGCCTGATGGCGAAGCTGCCGACAATCGCGGCTTTCAGCTACAAGAAATCCATCGGCCAGCCGTTCGTCTATCCACAAAACGATCTGGGTTATTGCGAAAACTTCCTCCGCATGATGTTCGCCGTGCCCAGCGAGCCTTACCAGATCGACCCCGACTTCGTCGAAGCGCTCAACCTGCTGTTGATCGTGCATGCTGATCACGAGCAAAACTGCAGCACGTCAACCGTGCGGATGGTCGGATCGAGTAACGCCAATTTGTTCGCCTCGATCTCGGCCGGCATCTGTGCCCTGTGGGGACCGTTGCACGGCGGGGCCAACCAGGCCTGCATCGAAATGCTGGAGCAGATTCGCGACTCGGGCACCGACGTGGCCCGTTACGTGGAAATGGCCAAGGACAAGAACAGCGGATTCCGCCTGATGGGCTTTGGCCATCGCGTTTACAAGAACTACGATCCGCGGGCCACGATCATCAAGAGCATGTGTGACCGCATGCTGGCCAAGACCAAGATCCAGGGGTCAATTTTCGAAATCGCCCGCCACTTGGAATCGGCGGCCCTTTCGGACCCCTACTTCATCGAACGCAAGCTGTATCCGAACGTCGACTTCTACTCGGGCATCATCTATCGCGCGATGGGAATTCCGGTGCAGATGTTTACCGTCTTGTTCGCCATTGGCCGGTTGCCCGGCTGGATCGCGCACTGGATGGAGATGCACGCTTCGCCGACCAAGAAAATCTGCCGCCCTCGGCAGATCTACACCGGCCCGGTCGAACGCGAGTTCGTGCCGCTCGAAAAGCGCTAGTCGCCACGGCCTATCGGCACTTCACACCCCGCGCAGCGGTCGATTCAGAGCCGCGCCTTCGCGCTGTGCTGGCAGGGCATGAATACTGCTTAGCCCCGGCCGACTTCTGGCCCTTGTGCGGCTTTTGCCCGGCAATCTTGCCGGACCGTTAAAGTTTGACACGCGAGTTGCCGGGTCGAGGTCTTCGTCTGGCGCAGCCGGTCCGTTTCAACCGATAGGAAGATATTGGGCGACCCGCACCTTTACCCAGGCGGGTCCGTCCGGGGGCAGCGACGCGGCGCAAAACCTCGATTCCGAGGGGGCGAGGAGAGTAATAGTGATCTGCCGACGATTCTTGGCGCTTCTCTTGGCCTTGGTGGTTGTTTCTGGAAAGCCATTGCTGCAGGCGGCCGAACTCCAGGCGATGCGCGTCATGCCGATGCGACCCGCGGCCGGCGCGGCGGGGCCGCCGGTGCTCTCGGCTGTCTCGCTGAGCCCTGACGGCCAGGCGTTCGCCACCGGGGGCGACGATCACGCCGTACGCATCTGGAACCTGTCTGACGGCGCGATTGTGCATGAATTGCGCTCCCACTCCGACTGGGTGCGCGCCGTGGTCTTCAATCCTCGCGGTCAGGTCTTGGCCACGGCCGGTGATGACCATAACGTGCTCCTCTGGGACGCAAAAACTGGCAAGCTGCGCCGCACCGTCCCGGGACCGTCGCAGGTTGTCTATTGCCTGGCGTTCAGCCAAGACGGCAAAGTTTTGGCCGCCGGGGGATTCGACGATAAAGTGCGACTGTACGACGGACTCACGGGCAACCCGCTGCGCGAATTGGTCAGCCCTTGCCCCGATATTCGCGCGGCCGCGTTTTCGCCGGATGGCAAACTGTTCGCGGCAGCCGGACGAGACGGCCGCGTGCGCATCTGGGATTACCAAAACGGCACCGTGCTGCGCGATTTGAACGCGCATCGGCAACGGGTGCGGGCGCTCTGTTTCTCGCAGGACGGATCGCAACTCGCCTCGGGCGGAGAGGACCGTTTCCTGCGCATTTGGAATCCGCTCAGCGGCGCCGAGTTGCAGGCCATCCCCAGCCGTCCTGGCAAGATTCAAACCCTGGTCTACATCGCGCCTGACAAGGTCGCTTCCGGGGCCAGCGACAATACGATCCGCATCTGGGATTTGAATTCCGGCAAAGAGGATTCTCGCTTGCTCGGCCACACGGGCAGCGTCGCCGCGCTCGACTACCACGCCGAAAGCGGCGTACTCATATCCGCAGGCTTCGACACTTCCGTGCGTCTGTGGAATCCGCTTTCCACAGAAGGAAAGGTGGTCGAAGAAAACCGCAACCGCACCACCCGGTAAGCCGGTTCGCGCTCGCACAATTCGCTCGTCCCGTTCGGGGGCCACGCTCGCAAGGAGGTTGATCGTGGGCTTTTTCACCAATATTTTTCGCCGCACGCGCCGCCGTTCGACAGCGGACGCCGTCGTCGTTCGTCCGCAGGACCGCCGGTATCACCGTTGCCACATCGAGGCGATGGAAGAACGCCGTCTGATGGCGGCCGACATCAACCTGGGGGTTGTCTACTACGACCCGGCCAGCGGCGACGATCTGAGCCCCAACACGTTCCAGATCCAATTCAACGGTGGCGCCGCCGGCACGCAGTTAACCCATTTGCGGATCGATACCGACAAGCTGGGAGATGGACTCGGGGACGGTGATCCGTTTTTCAATACCGCGGCCGGCGGCATTGGTGTGTACGGATACCACCCTTTCCAGGTGGTCGCTGCTAACGGCATCCAGGTTACCAATGTGTCGGTCGACAATGGCGGACACATTCTGGATCTAACGTTCTCGGGCTTTACGGCCGGCAAGACGCTGGTGTTTTCGATCGACGTCGATGAAATCGGCCTCAAACCGCCCGCCAGCGCCGTGGTGGAAGGCGCCGAATTTGCCGGCGCACGCGTCGAAGCGACCTTCAAGGCCGACCATTACTACGACTTTGTCGGCAAGGATACGTTCGTCGATGCCTATGATCCAAAGTTCGCCGGCAGCGGGCTGACGCTCCCCAGCGACAACTATATGCCGCCGAACCCGACGCCGTCATCGGTGTTGACCGCCGGCGCCTTGTGCAACGGCGAGCAAGAAGCCTTGCCCAGCAGCATCAGCGGCATTGTTTACGAAGACAAGAACCTGGACAACATCCAAGAGGCGGGCGACCCGGGCATTGCGGGCGTTTCGTTGTCGCTGTTCCAGTGGAATGGCACGACCTATGTCGACACCAATTTGAAAACGACGACCGACGCCAATGGCGCCTATCACTTCACGAACCTGCAGCCCGGCAAGTACCAGGTGCGCGAGACGCAGCCCAACGGTTACTTCAGCGTGGGGGCATCGGCCGGCAAGTTGAACGGCGTAACCGACGGCGTGGTCCTCGACTCGGACACGATCAGCGAGGTCCTGTTGCAAGGGGGCGAGGACACCGTCGAGAACGACTTCTCGGAAGCGCTGCCCGGCAAGATCAGCGGTTACGTCTATTACGATCCGAACAACAACGGTCAAAAGGAAGCGGGCGAAAACGGGATCGCGAATACGACCGTCTACCTGTTCGATTCGCAATTCAACCTCGTGCAAACGGTGCAGACCGATGCCAACGGCTTCTACCAATTCACCAACTTGAAGTACGACACGTATACGGTCGAGGAAGACCAGCCCACCGGTTACCTCGACGGCAAGGACACGATCGGCTCGATCGGCGGTGTGCTCGCTCCGCCCGATGGCATGACCGACATCGCCATTCTGTCAGGCACCAATGGCGTGAATTACAACTTCGGCGAATTATTGCCGGCCACGATCTCGGGCATGATTCACGTCGACATGAACGGCGACTGCATTTACCAGTCGGGCGAACCGCTGCTGCAGGGTGTAACCGTGCAGTTGCTCGACGCCAGCAACCAGGTGATTGCCACGACGACGACCAACGCCCAAGGTGCGTACAGCTTTGCAGGGCTGGCGCCGTTTGCCGTCTACACGGTTCACGAGGTCCAGCCTGTTGGTTACTTCGAATTCGGCGCCTCGGCCGGCACCGCGGGCGGCACCGTGCAAGGCCTGGACACGATCGTGGGCGCCAACCCCGGTTCGGGGCAAAACGCCGTAGATTACAACTTCTGCGTGCAGGCTCCGGCCAGTATCGCGGGCATGGTCCACGTCGACAGCAACGGCGACTGCATCTATCAGCCGGGTGAAAAGCTCTTGGCCGGCGTCACGATCCAGTTGCTCGATTCCAGCAACAAAGTGGTAGCCACGACCACGACTGACCAAAACGGTGAGTACAAGTTTTCCGGCTTAAAGCCGGGGAGTTACTCGGTCCACGAGGTGCAGCCCGCCGGCTACTTCGAGTTCGGCAGCACGGTCGGCACCGCAGGGGGCGTGCAGCAAGGGCTCGACCTGATCGTCGGCGCGAATCTCGGCTCGGGCGTCGAAGCCATGGACTACAACTTCTGCGTGCAAGCCCCGGCCAGCATCGCCGGCATCGTGCACGTCGATCAGAACGGCGACTGCATCTACCAGGCGGGTGAGCCGTTGCTGGCGGGCGTCACAATCCAGCTGTTCGACGCTCAGAACAAACTCGTCGGTACGACCACCACCGACCAAAACGGCCACTACCAGTTCGCCGGGTTGAAGCCGGGAATCTACACCGTGCACGAGATCCAGCCTAACGGGTATTTCGAATTCGGCGCGATGGCTGGTACGGCCGGCGGCACTGTGCAAAGCGTCGACACGATCGTCGGCGCGAACCTGGGATCAGGCGTCGACGCCACGGACTACAACTTCTGCGTCCAGTTACCGGCCAGCATCGCGGGCATTGTTCATGTCGATGCGAATGGTGACTGCATTTATCAGCCCGGCGAGAAGTTGCTGGCCGGCGTGACGGTGCAATTGCTCGACGCGAGCAACAAGGTCGTGGCCACGACCACCACGGACCAGAATGGCCACTACGAATTCGACGGGCTGAAGCCGGGAACCTATAGCGTGCACGAGCTGCAGCCGGCCGGTTACTTCGAGTTCGGCGCGATGGCCGGTTCGGCCGGCGGCACCGTGGTCGGGCTCGATACAATTATCAACGCGGTCCTGGGCTCCGGGGTCACGGCGGTCGACTACAACTTCTGCGTGCAGGCTCCGGCCAGCATCGCCGGCATGATTCACGTCGATACCAACGGCGACTGCGTCTACGAACCGGGCGAAAAACTGCTGGCCGGCGTCACGGTGCAATTGTTCGACGCGGACAACAAGCTCGTCGCCACCACGGTCACCGACCAGAACGGTCAGTACAAGTTCCAAGGATTGAAGCCAGGCAGCTACACCGTTCACGAGCTACAGCCGTCGGGCTATTACGACTTCGGCAGTAGCGCGGGTTCGGTCGGCGGCACGCTTATCGGACTAAATACTATTACTGACATCGGCCTGGGCTCCGGCATCGACGCCGTGGATTACAACTTCTGCGTGCAGGCTCCGCCGTCTCTCTCGGGCATGATTCACGTCGACACCAACGGCGACTGCATCTATCAACCGGGCGAGCCGCTGCTCTCGGGCGTCACGGTGCAATTGCTCAATGCAAGCAACCAGGTCGTGGCGACCACGGTGACCGACGCAAACGGCGAGTACATGTTCACGAACCTCGCGCCGGGAACGTATACCGTGCACGAAGTTCAGCCGAACGGATATTTCGAATTCGGCAGCAGTGCCGGATCGGCCGGCGGCATTCTGGTCGGTATGGATACCATCACCGATGTCACGCTCACTCCGGGCATGAACGCCACGGACTACGACTTCTGCGTGCAGGCGCCGGCCAGCATCTCGGGCATGGTGCACATCGACATGAACGGTGACTGCGTCTGGGAGCCGGGCGAGCCGCTGTTGTCTGGCGTAACGATCCAGTTGTGGGACGCGAACAATCAGGTGATCGCCACCACGACGACCGACGGCAACGGCATGTACACGTTCGCCGGGTTGAAGCCGGGAACGTACGCCGTGCATGAAATTCAGCCGGCGAACCTGACCGAGTTCGGCGCGAACGTCGGCTCGGCCGGCGGCGTGCTGCTCGATGTCGATACGATCACCACGATTCCGCTGGGCGCGGGCGTCAATGCCACGGATTACAATTTCTGCGAGACGGGGTTGGGCTACTTGCCGCCGTCGGAGTTCGCGCAGCCGAGCTTGCTGCCCATGGCCAATCCGCCGGATAAGATCATCATCACGCCGGTGCTCGAATCGTTTGTCACACGTACGCCGTTCACGCTGTATTGGGGCGGTGGCTACGCATACGGCAATACCTGGCACTTGAGCATCATCGATGCCGGCGAGCCGCGCGGTGTGAATGGCACGGCGCCGCAGGTGGCCTTGATCAGCACGAAAACCGACCCCTTTACGCGTACCGGCGAGGACGTGCACACCTCGGAATGGATTCTCGGCACGGGCGCGAACGAAGAAGGGGTCAAGCGCTTTGTGCGCTTCGGCATGCGCAACGGCATCCCGGTCACCGGCGACTTCAACGGCGACGGTATCACCGACGTGGGCTTCTACCAGGATGGCGAATGGTTCATTGACCTTGATGACAACGGTCAATGGGACGAAGGGGACTTGTGGGCCAAGCTGGGGCACGAGGGAGACATGCCAGTCACCGGCGACTGGGATGGCGACGGCAAAACCGACATCGGCATCTTCGGCCGCGCCTGGCCGGGCGATCCCACGGCCATTCGCCGCGAGCCGGGCTTGCCGGCGCCGACCAACACCAGCTTGGGACGCAAGAAAAACGTTCCGCCCGAGACGGACGAAGCGGCCCTCGGTTTCCGCACGCTCAAGCACACGTCGAAGGGGGATTACCGCGCCGACGTCATCGACCACGTGTTCCATTACGGCACCCCGGGCGATGTCCCGGTCACCGGCGACTGGTACGGCACCGGCGTGCATACGATCGGCTTGTTCTACAAGGGACGCTGGATTCTCGACAGCAACGGTGACGGCAAGTCGACCGACACCGACCACGACTTCTACTACGGCCGTGAAGGCGACAAGCCCGTCGTCGGCGATTTCAACGGCGACGGCATCGATGAATTGGGCGTATATCGCAACGGCGTCTGGTATATCGATACCAACAACGACCGCGTGTTGGACGAGAAGGATCGCCTCTTCGAAGTTGGTGGCCCGAACGACGTACCGGTCGTCGGCGACTGGAACGGCGACGGGATCGACGAACCGGGCGTGTACCACCAGGGAACAAGCACCGCCGCGGCTCCGGCGGCACCGGCCGCTGCGGGGGAACCGACGCTGGCCGAGTAACTCGCGCTCTGACCTAGCATCGCGCGCGAATTCTGCTCGTGGTTTTCACGACGTGCGACAGCGTCTCTCGTGTACGCTGTCGCACGCATGGTGGTGGCAGGCGCCGTACGGTCGTTGTAATCCGCACACTTTAACAATCGTGCGATGGGCCGGTTTGGCGCGTGTGCCAGATCGCTGTGCGAAACCGTCAGAAGTGGTACACTCCGAACGGGACTAAGATTTTGCCACCTGACACAGGACGCGAACTATAGTTCGTGTGCCGGGTTCCCGGCGCTGCCGCATCAAGCGGCCCCATGTCTTGTCAGTAGCATCTCGTTATTCGCACCTGGAGAGACCGTCATGGGTTTGCACTTCAATGTGTCGCTGCGCAGCTGCGCAGCGCCGCCGGCGGGCCGCCGCTTGTTGATGGTCGGCACGTCGTGGCTTGTATTGTCGTCCCCTTGTTTTGTCGCGCTGGCGAATGACAACGCCACAAGCGACCAACCTGCGCCTGAGTACTCTGTGCGTTTAAGCGTGATCAATGGCGGCGCGCCGCGCGGCGCAGGCCAGACCGACCAACAAAACGCGTCGCTGCCGGCCAATGTCGCTGAACCGTTTACGAGCGAGCGACCGGAGCTCGATCCATCGCGCTGGCGGTTTGCCGGCCAAGACACATCGAACGATTCGCCCGAGCAGAGCGTGCCCAGCCAGGGAACGCCAATCGCCGGGGACTTCAACGGCGATGGAAAAAGTGAGATCGGCTTCTTCGTCGACGGCCAGTGGTTCATTGACCTCAATGGCAATGGCCAGTGGGATCAGTCCGATTTGTGGGCGCTGCTGGGACAGGCCGGCGATCAGCCGGTCGTAGGGGACTGGGACGGCGACGGCAAGGCCGATATCGGCGTCTTTGGCCTCGATCCAAGCGGCAAGGAAAATACACAAGAAGCGGGATTGCCTGACGCGAACAATGACCAGCCGAGCGGCCTGACCTCGGCCACGAGCGGCGATCCAACTCGGCCAACACGGTTGCTCAAGCGCGGCGTTGACGGCGCAGTGCGCTCGGACGCCGTCGAGCACGTGCTCTTTTACGGCAGCGAAGGTGGCAAGATCGTGGCTGGTGATTTCAACGGCGACGGCATTGATACATTCGCCATTTTCCGCGACGGAAGATGGCTTGTCGACGTCGACGGTGACGGGCAATTCACCACCAACGACTACACCTGGGATTTCGGGCAGGCGGGCGACCTGCCCGTCGTCGGCGATTTCAACAGCGATGGCAGCGACGATCTTGGTGTCTATCGCGACGGCCTCTGGTTGTTTACTGATGGCGATGGCGAGGGGGACATTGCGTTCCAACTCGGGTCGGCCAAGACGACGCCGGTCGTCGGCGATTGGGACGGCGACGGCCAGGACGAAGGGGCGGTTTACCTGGGATGGTAACGCGCTGCGGCAAAGAATTAGGCGTTTGCACGTAGAGAGCGAACGCCCAGCAAGTCGGATTCTCCGTGCGAGCCGGCGGTGGAGGGCCAGTTGGCAATTCACCGCCGGTTTTTCGCGCGCTTTAATATCTTTCGGCGCTCCCCAGAGGGATGGTTGGCGCCGACGTCCCTCTGGCACGCGGACGGCTAGCCTTCCTTGAGCTTTTCGAGTTCGGCCGCGACGGTCGCAATTTCTTTTTCCAGTCGTGCCGCTTCTTCCGGCTCGTCCATTTGCTTCTTCGCGCCGGCCAATTGCAGTCGCAGCTTCTGCAAGCGGGTGTTGAGCAGGTCGATCCGTTTCTTGGCCTTCTTATCCATCGGCAGAGATCCGAGCGTGCAGAGAAGCTTGGTAAGCAATTTGCAAGGGATGGCTAATTCGCCGCCGGCTCAAAAGCCGGGGCCGTGCTGGTCGGCGGGGGAGGATTCTTCAGCGGCGCGTTCATCGTGATATTCCGCATCACGCCGGAAATGCAGACCAACAACACCGCCAACGCAATGTTCAGGTTCAACCAGGTGCGGGCGTTCGCACGCATCCGCTGCGCCAATGCCGTTCGGCCCGAGAGCAAGCTGGCCAAGGCAAAGATCGCCAGCGCCAGCAGGAACTTGATGCCAAAGAGCATCTGGTAAACAGGCGGCAGCTTGTACTTGCCCGTGAGCGTGAAAAAGTTGAAGAACCCGCTGAGCAGCAAGAAAGTGATGGCCCCCATGATCCATTTCGACCACCGCGAGCGAACAGCTTCGTGCAGCGACGCGCGCTGGGCCTCGGGCAACTCGCCCAGGGCCGGCACAAGCGCCGCGCGCATGAAAATCGTTCCCCCGACGGCGATGATCGCCGGCAGGATGTGCAGCCAGCGAAAAACCACACTCAGCCAATCGATTTCCACGCCGTCACTCCTTCGCAAGAAATTGCCGTTCGTGTGGATCGCTGAATCGCTTTTCCACAGGCGGCTTGAATCGTAGTGCCGCTTGATCCTAGGTCGCGGCCGACCGGCTGTCCAGGCGGGGGGCAAGACAAGCGTTTGGCCAGGCTATGGCAAGGATCGCAGCCCCGAACAGGTAATTGCAGAGGACGCCGGGTGTGCCAGGGTCGTTGATGCGGGGCCGTTGCTAGTCGCGTTCCCGCAGCAGTCGATCGACAAGGGACAGCGCCTCATCACGCGTGCGCACTTCGCCATCGAGTTGCGCCGCGCGAACGCGGTCCAACAGCACCTTGTAGATGTTTCCCTTGGGAACCCCGTGGGCGATCAAGTCGTGCCCACCAAGTATTGGCGGCGGATCGAGCTCGGCCGCGGGGCGTGCGAGCTGAGCGCGGCAGAATGCGGCGTCGGCCGCGGCGCGCGACGTCTCGCTGCTGTCCCCGGCGCGTCCTTCGGCTTCGTGCAGCGCGATCAAGTCATGCGCTCCGGGAGAGACCAACAGCGGCTGCAGCTCCGACCAGCGCTGTTGCGCGGCGCCGCTCAAACAACGCCGGTGCTGCAACAACCAACAGACCCGGTCTCGTTCCTTGTTCGACAATTTCCAACGATCGCAAATCGTGACGGCTGTCGCGAGCGCTAACGATTGTTTCGCCGAATGTTTCGAATTATCGTCCCGCGACATCTCATCGAGCGCGTGGAACAGCGCCGCCAGCGCCAGCGGAAACTCCGGTTCACCCAGCGCGGTCAGCACGCGTGCCGTGTGCAGCCACAGCGCGGCAGCGGCGCCGGGCAGGCCCTCGTCGCGCGGCGGCGCGAGCGCCAGCAGCTCAGGCAATAAAGCTCCCAGCAAGCGGGTGCGATGCAGCAAGTCCACGGCCGCGGCCCGGCGGGAGTTGACCAGCATCTTGCGCATTTCTTGCGCTACGCGTTCTGGGCTGACGACTTGAATCGTCTCGGCCATTTCCTCGATCGCTGCTGCAGTGTCCGCGTCGAGGGCAAAATCAAAACCGGCCGCGATCCGCACGGCACGCACCATCCGCAACTTGTCTTCGCCGAAGCGGGCTCGCGGATCGCCGATGGCGCGAACTACGCGGCGTTCGAGATCGGCGAGCCCCTCGACGTAGTCGATGACGCGCTCTTCGAGCGGATCGTAGAACAGGCCGTTGATCGTGAAGTCTCGCCGCTGGGCGTCTTCCTCGGCCGTGCTGAAGACCACGGCGTCAGGGTGCCGGCCGTCGCTATAGGTTGCGTCGCGGCGAAAGGTCGTGACCTCGACCATGCCGGCGTGCTTGCTGCCCAGCACGGCGACCACGCCGAACGCCGCGCCGATTTCCAGCGTGCGTCGCCGGCCGAAGACGGTGCGAATTTCAGGGGGCGTGGCGTTGGTGGCCACATCGTAATCGTTGGGTACGCGCCCCAGCAACTGGTCGCGCACGCAACCGCCGGCCCACAAGGCCTGATAGCCTGCTTCGCGCAGCCGCTCAAGAACATGGAGCGCCAAGTCGCGTTGCTTGTCGGGCGAAACCGTAGTCACCGAAAGGCTCCGCTTGCCGCGCTATTTCGCATGGTCGCGCTCGCGCAAGTATTGTTCGAGCCCTGCCAGGTCGTCGGTGTTGATCAGGTCGACGCCCGCGTCCGAGAGTTCGCTCCATACGGCGCGATTGGCGGGAATGGCCCAGAACCGCACGCGGCGTCCCTTGGCATGCGCTTTGGCAACGAAGTCGCGCAACTTGGTTTTCTCCTCGGCCGGAATGTCTCCTTTGCCGCGCCAGCGAAAGTGGCTCATCCAACTGTCACTGACCAAGGGCATCAGGTCGACAGGCGTGGTCGCGTCGAGATCGCTCATGCGGCCGTCGATGCCGACGTAGCGCACCTGATCGGCCGCGATGCGGTCCATAGCGCGATCGCCCGAGATGACGATCGTCACCGCCCCGGGCTGCAACTTGCCGTCGCGCGCCACGGTCAGCATTTCGGCATACTTAGGCAAACGCTCAGCGAGGACTTCGTAAGCGCGGACACCATCGGCCTTGATGTCGACCAACAGGGTGAACGGCGGTCCGTCGCGATAGACGCGGCCGCCATTCTCGCGGACACGCGCCAGCAGCGGGTCCAAGTACAGCGCTTCGAGCGTACGCTCGGGTTTGACGTCGCGGCGGTTGTGCGCCACCAGCAGGGCACCGTCGACCAGGTAGATGTCGGCCTCGACACTGCAAAACCCGTGGTCGAGAGCATCGAGCAGCGGACGCTTGTGTTCGTAGTCGTTATGGGCATGCGCCTGGGGAAGCGGAGTTGCCGCAAGCGCGGGCGAAGCCAGGCAGCAGCCGGCGATGGCCAGCAGCCCGCCTGCGATATAACCATAATTCGCCGCATTCTTTATCGGGGAAAGGGAACTCATCAGTAATCCTTTGCAGCGGTCCT
>CAMFLN010000012.1 GCA_945957305.1 uncultured Planctomycetaceae bacterium
ACGCTGCAACTATATATGGAGACGAAAACTGCTGGCCTGAGGCCGGCCTTTCAGATTACGTCACGCTGATCCGATTGGCGTGTCGCCGCAGGTTGGGACAGGCAGGAGAGCTGGAGCAAACAATTAGGATAACGGCGACAAGCCTCACGGGCTGGCCAAGTTCTTGGTTTGGCTACAGGGCTATCTGCAGGCTAACGCCCTCGGCGGCTGCGACGGAATCTATTCCGGTTTCACTGGCTAGATTCAAGACGTTGCCGTTCGTGCGAGGAAACCGAGCATGTCTCACACAACAGTCTTGAGCTTGCGACGGCGCCAATGAAATTGCAGTTCTTTCACGAAGCAGTAAATACACGGCGCGACGAAAAGAGTGATCAGTTGGACCGCCATCCCGCCGATGCTCGGGATAGCCATCGGCTGCATGACGTCTGATCCACGACCTGTGTCGAGGAAGATTGGCATCAGGCCGACTACGGTGGTCGCAGTCGTCATCAGGCACGGGCGAATCCGTTTGAGCCCCGCCTCCAAAACCATGTCGCGGATGTGCTGAACATCATCGATTTGTTTGTCGCCAAAGACCTGTTCCAGATAAGTGAGCATGACGACACTGTCGTCGTCGGCCACTCCAAACAGCGCAATGAATCCAACCCAGACCGCGACGCTGAGATTCGCGCCATAGAACAGCAACATCGCAAAGCCGCCCGAAGCAGACACAAGAATGCCGAAAAACACGACCAAAGCCAGCCACCACTTCCCGAAGCCTACGTAAAGGCTGAAGAACATGACCATAAGCACGATCGGGACGAGCAACGACAGCCGGGCCATCGCGCGACGCTGGTTCTCGAACTGTCCGGACCATTGCCAGTAATAGCCAGGTGGCACGACAAGAGTCGCTTCCTCGTGTCGGCCGGCAGCGATCAACTCGTCGCTGCGTTTTCTCTCCGCCTGCAGCAACCGCTCGGCGTCCTCCACAACGCCGATCTCGTCGCGGTCGCGAGTATTCAGCGTCACGTAGCCGACAAGGAGTCCGTTTTCGCTCTTGATCTCTTGGGGGCCGACTGTGTAGTTGACTTTGGCTACTTGGGTGATCGGGACGTGGGCGCCCGTTGAAGTCGGGACGAGAATGCGTTCCAAATCATCAAATCGTTCGCGCAACTCGTGCGGGTAACGAACGCGAATCGGATATCGTTCTCGGTTCTCGACGGTGGTCGTCAGGTTCTCGCCGCCGATGGCGATCTCAATAACGTCCTGGATGTCACGGACATTTACGCCAAAGCGGGCGGCGGCCGTACGGTCGATTTCGTATTCAATGTACGGCTTACCGATGAGCCGGTCGGCCACAATATCGACAGCGCCGGGGACTTTCCGCAGGATCTGGTCCATCTGTAGTCCGATGCGCTCGAGCTCCTTTAGATCGGAACCGAAGATTTTGACGCCCATCATGGCGCGGAAGCCGGTTTGCAGCATGACAATCCGCGTTTGGATCGGTTGCAGCCACGTAGGAAGCACGCCGGGGATCGCCGTGCGTTGCTGCAACTCGTCGAGGATTTCCGCCTTGGTGATCGTGCGTTGCGGCGGCCAAAACCAGTCCAACAAGGGTCGTGCCCAGTTGAGGACTGGCCTTTCGTGGAACCAACGCTCGGTGGCAACTTGGCGCCACTTGGTTTCCGGTTTGAGAATGACCGTTGTTTCAATCATGCTGACCGGGGCCGGGTCGAGCGCGGACTCCGCGCGGCCGACCTTGCCGACGACGCTTTGCACCTCGGGCACCTCGCGAATGGCAGCATTCTGCCTGGCCAGCACTTCCTGGGCTTCAGTAAGGGAGGTGGAAGGCAAGAGCGACGGCATGAAGAGCAGCGATCCCTCGCCCAGTGGCGGCATGAACTCACGGCCTATCCCTGGAAAAACCGCATCCAGCTTTTTCCAGACGCCTGACTGCGTGGCTTCCCAGCCAACGGCCGTCAGGGCAACCCTGATCGGCGTACCGATGACTGCGAAGCCAAGCCAAACAGTCATGCCTAGCGCGATCAATGCCGACGGGATCAGGAGAAAGACGAACTTATGGGCGAGTACCCAACGCAGGCTCGGCTTATAGACGGCAAAAATGCCCCTCGACACGAAGTTTTGTTCCAGCGGCAGCAGCCGCTCGCGCCCCATCCGATAGACGAGAGTGCCGACAATAACGCCAATGCCGATCGCCGTGGGCCATCCGGTCCACGATCCACCGCTCGTGAGTCCCCACTGTATTCCGACAACGGCGACGATCGCCGCGAGAACTCCCACACCGATCGCGACCAGCAACGAGCGTAGCCGCGACCAAACCGTTGGCTTGAGCAGGTAATAGCTCAGTACTGGAACGATGGTGAGCGCAAGGATCACCGAGGCTGCGATGGCGAACGTTTTCGTGTACGCCAGCGGCTTGAACAGCTTGCCCTCGGGGCCAGTCAGCGCGAATACGGGGATGAATGAGAGGATGGTGTTGGTGACTGCCGTCACAATCGCACCGCCAACTTCCGTGGCAGCTTCGTAGACAACTTCCCAGTAAGGTCGGTCCCGATTAACCGCCACGTGCCGGTAGATGTTTTCCGTCATAATGATGCCCATGTCGCTGACATCGCCGATGGCGATGGCCAACCCCGCCAGCGACATGATGTTGCTGTCGATGCCCAGCATGTACATCACGATAAAGCTCATGGCGAGCGAGAGCGGGAGCGTCGGCAGGATCGCCAACGAGCTGCGGATATGGAGGAGAAAAATAAGTACGATGGCTGCGACCGTGATCGACTCCTCGGTCAGATTATCCGTCAATGTCGCCATCGTCTCGCGAATGATGTCCGTCCGGTCATAGAAGGGCACGATCCGGACGGGGACCTGCGTGTCATCACCAAGCGCGATCCGCAGGCCCGGTTCAATTTCCTTGATGCGGTCCTTCAGTCTGCGAATGACCTCTCGGGGATTTTCACCGAACCGCATCAGCACCACGGCGCCGACGGCTTCCCGCCCGGCGTTGTTGAGCGCACCTCGACGAAAGTCGGGTCCCAACTGCACAGTGGCCACGTTCTTCACGAATATCGGTACGCCGCTCTCTTGGCGAATGACGATGTTCTCGATGTCGGCCACGCTTTTGACGAAACCGCGGCCACGGATGAAGAACTCATACCGATTGTTTTCGACGACCTTGGCGCTGACATCGATGTTGCTGCGGCGGACCGCTTCGTACAGCTCCGGCAGCGTCACGCGTTGAGCGCGCAACTTATCGGGGTCGACATCGATCTGGTATTGCTTGACGAACCCTCCGAGCGTGGCCACCTCCGTGACTCCTTCCACCGACTGAAGCTGGTAGCGGATGTACCAGTCCTGGAGCGAGCGGAGTTGCTGGAGGTTGGCCTTATCGGCTTCGAGCGTGTACCAGAAAATCTGTCCGAGTGCCGTCGCGTCAGGCCCCAGGGTCGGCACGACCCCTGCCGGCAATCGGCCGGCGGCGACATTCATGCGCTCCAGCACGCGCGACCTGGCCCAGTAGTAGTCGAATTCGTCCTTGAAGATCACGAAGACCATCGAGAAGCCAAAGCCCGAGAACGAGCGGATGCTCTTCACGCCCGGCGTTCCCGACAGGCTTACGGTCAGTGGATAGGTAATCTGGTCTTCTACGTCCTGTGGTGATCGGCCTGGCCAATCGGCTAGGACGATGACCTGTTTTTCGCCGATGTCGGGAATGGCATCGACGGTCGCGTGTGTGAGGGAATAGTATCCCAATGCGGCAATGGCCAGGAACAAGAGAACCACCAGCAGGCGGTTCCGGAGACACCAGCGGATCACGAAATTGATCATGAGGACGCTCGACGCTAGTGTTTGTGCGCCTCGCCGGCCGGCGACGGCAATACCTTGCCTTTGGGTGCCTCGGGCATGGCATGTCCGGAATGAAGTTGGGCCGGCCCGCTCATGCCTTGCGGGAATAGCAGGCTTGGCATTCCTTCGATTTGCCGCTGGCTATCAAGCAAGAACCCGCCCTGCGCAACGACCTGGTCGCCGGCATCGAGTCCGCTCAGAAGCGGAAAGAAGTCGCTGGATTTACCGGACCTGTCTCGCACTTCGGCCCTAGGACCAAGCTTCAACTCCACGAGTTCATAGGTGCCAGCGGGTGTACGTCGATAGGCAATTTGACGAGTCCCGGTGTCCAAAACGGCTGACACAGGAACAGCGAGTACGCCGCCGTCGTGATCACCTGGTTCAGCGGCGCGCTCTGGGCGCTGATGTGCTTCCTCATCTGCATGGGCGCTAGCTGGCTCTCCGGGCACACGTTCGAGCTGCATGCCGCAAATCGGACACTCGCAGGGATCGTCTCGCACGATCTCGGGATGCATCGGGCAAATGTACTTGCCCTCTAGTCCGGTCGGGGCTGGCGTTCCGTCCGGCATAATGTTTACTTGAATAATCGCCGTGGCATACATTTGCGGCTTGAGGCGTAAGTCGCCGTTTTTTAAATTGACGCGCACTTTGACGGTACGAGTGGCGTCATTGAGAAACGGTTCGATGAAAGCGACCGTGCCCTTGAACACCTCAGCGGGATAAGCCTCGATTCTGACATCCACCTGCTGACCGAAGCGCACCCAGGCCAGGTCATTTTCGTAGATGTCCAGATAGAGCCAAATGGGGTCGAGGTCCGCGATGCGATACAGCGGATCGCCGTCTTTTACATACTGTCCGGCGCGAACGTCCTTCTCGATGACGACGCCGCCAATCGGGGCATAGATTGTCAAATGCGTTCGCATCTTTTTTGTGGTTTCGATCTCACGAATTTGCTCAGGCAGTATGCCCAAGAGCGTCAATTTCGTTCGCGCGGATTCGATGAGCGACTCGCTTTTTCCCTCCAACGCGATGAGCAGCTCGCGCTGTGCGGAGTACAGATCGGGACTATAGATGTCGACGAGGTGGTCCCCCTTCTTGACGGTCATCCCGGTAAAGTCGGCATACGCGCGGTCCACGCGACCGGCCACCCGCGCCGCAATCAAGGCCACGTGCCGCTCGTCGTAATCGAGCTTGCCGACCGTTCTGATCTCCTTAAACAAAGCCCTTTTCTCAATGGACGCCGTTTCGATGCCGGCTCGCTCCGCGATGCTGGCCTGTTGCGAGGCCAGTTGCGACACGGGGATCAGATTCATGCCACAGATCGGACAGCGGCCGGGTGCCGGGAGTCTGACCTGCGGGTGCATCGAGCAAGTCCACACTTCATTGGCGGCGGCTTGCTCACCGGCAACCGGCGAGGACCAACGTCGGACAGCCAGCAGGCCAAGCAGAATCGCGGTAGCCGCAGCCACCACCAAAGCAACTCGTAGGAATCGCATGATCGCTCTCCTAAACCGATTCCTAGAGACTACCTTGTTGGTTCAGTCGTGACGATCGCGACACCCACATTTGCCAAATCAACTTGGCAATTTCGATGATCGTCACGGGGGTGAGTGCCAGCAAAAACAGCCAGAGCCAATCTTCCGGCGGATGAGTCACGGTGACAAACACTGGCCTGGCAAACGGCACCAAGATGACGCCCAATTGCAGCAAGGCCGAGACGAGCACAGCGCCAAACAGATAAGGATTGCTGAACGGGCCAAGCTGAAGAAAGGTCACTGTCCGACTTCTGGCCGCAAATGCTCGGAACAGTTCCGCATAGACGAGAACACAAAAGGCAATAGTTCTCGCTCGAACAACGTCGTCGGGGTGCTGCGAATACGTTATTCCGAATGCGACAAAGGCAACGGCGGCGATGAGGATGCCCTGAAAGAGAATCGTGACACCAAGTCCGACCGACAGCATCGGTGCCCGTGGCGGTCGCGGGCGGCGATGCATCACGCCGGGCTCCGGCGGCTCCAGTCCCAGCGCCAGCGCCGCCAGGCCGTCGGTCACGAGGTTGATCCACAGCAGTTGCACGGGCAGCAAGGGCGCTGGCCACCCTGCCAAGCTCGCGCCGAGCATGAGCATCATTTCACCGGAATTACACGACAACAGGTAGATCAAGAACTTCTGGATGTTGTCGTAAATGGTCCGACCTTCCTCGACCGCATTCACGATGGACGAGAAATTGTCATCCAGCAGGATCATGGCGGAGGCTTCGCGAGTGACGTCCGTGCCGCTCGTGCCCATCGCGATCCCGATGTCGGCTGCCTTGATTGCCGGAGCATCGTTGACGCCATCCCCGGTCATAGCGACGATTTCGCCCCGCCGTTGCCAAGCCCGGACGACGCGCAACTTGTGCTGAGCAGATACTCGCGCGTAAACTTTGATGCGATCAACTCTTTCGGAAAGGTCTTCGTCCGAGGATCGGTCGATCTCCGGTCCTGTGGCCACCTCATCGGGTCCCGTGGCAATTCCAAGTTCCTGAGCAATGGCGGTCGCCGTTGCCGGATGGTCGCCGGTGATCATGATCGGTCGAATGCCCGCCTCACGACATATCGCCACCGACTCCTTCGCCTCTTCACGTGGCGGATCAATCATGCCGACCAGACCGGAGAAAATAAGCGACTCCTCAGAAAATGGCCCGTGCTCCCCCTCTGGAAGTTCGCGATAACAAAGTGCCAAAACTCGGAACGCTCGCGCAGCCATTTCGGCATTGATTCGCATAACCTCGCTGCGGCGCTCGTCCGTCAAAGGAACGACTTCGCCTTCACTCCGCTCCGCGACACATCTCTCTAGAATCGACTCCGGAGCACCCTTGGTATACATCACGGGAGGTCCGTCGCCTTGCTGTAGGACAACTGACATTGCCTTACGGTCGGAATCGAAGGGCAGCTCATAGAGTGTGCGAATCCCACCGTCGCGATCGGTACCCGCCTTAAGCGCCGCAACTAGCAGAGCACCCTCAGTAGGGTCCCCGACCACTTGCCATTCGTCAGTACCGCCGCCACGTGGGCTAATCTGTGCATGATTACACCGCGCCGCGATTGTAAGCAGCAGCGTCAAATCCCCGTCGTCCTGCGGACGCGCGATTGGCTGCCACGTATCCGCTCGAAAGATCAAGAATTGGCCCCGCGGAGCATACCCGGCACCCGTCAGTCGCAAGTGCTCAGGCCCGACTACGATTTCCCGAACGGTCATTTCGTTGCGAGTGAGGGTCCCGGTCTTGTCCGAGCAAATCACCGTGACAGAACCGAGTGTTTCGACGCTCGGCAGTTTTCGCACCAGCGCATTCCGCCTGGCCATCCGCTGTAGCCCGATGGCCAGCGCTATCGTGACTACGGCCGGCAGCCCTTCAGGAACTGCCGCTACGGCGAGACTCACTGATAGCAGAAAGGCTTCGATCAACGGGTCGCCATGCATTAGTTCGAGAATGAAGATTCCGGCGACCAGCACGAGACACACGACAACCAGGACTCGGCCCAGTTGTGCCAACTGCTTCTGGAGCGGTGTCGGTTCGGCCTGGTAGCTTTGAAGCAAACCGGCAATGTGGCCCAGTTCGGTTTGCATACCGGTGGCCACGACCACAACGGTCGCTTTTCCCGAAGCCACGACCGTTCCCATGTAGGCCATGTTGCGGCGATCGCCGAGCGCCGTTTCTTCGGCGACGATTCCGCGCGCGTCTTTGTCCACGGGCAGACTTTCCCCGGTAAGCGCGGCTTCTTGCACCTGAAGGCCGTACGCGGCCACCAGCCGACAGTCCGCCGAAATGTTGTCGCCGGCTTCCAAGTCAACGACGTCGCCGGGAACAAGGTCGCGCGACGGAATTACCTTGATGATTCCGTCTCGCACAACCCGCGCGGTCGGGGCAGCCATCTTTTGCAACGCCGCCAGGGCATGCTCCGCCCGCTCTTCCTGTACAAATCCCAAGATGGCATTGAGCAGTACGATGGCAATGATGGCCGCAGTGTCGGTCCACTCGCCAACCGCACCCGCCACAATCGCGGCCGCAATGAGAAGCCAAATGACAAGATCGTTGAACTGGTTAAGAAACTTTCGCCACAGTTGAACCGCTGGCGCTGAGGCCAGCTCGTTGAACCCGATGCGGGCAACACGATCAGTGGCTTCGGCGGTAGTCAGCCCCGCGCGCAAGTCTGTCGCCAGACGCCTCGCGACTTCGTCCAAGGAAATCGAGTACGGCTTGTCGACGCCAAGAGAAGTCTGTCCCGACGGCCTTACGGCCGCGCGTTGGTTGCGGAAATCTAGTGCCATTCGCGGCGGGCTCCGCACTGGTCAAATATGTCAGAATCTCAGGCGGTTTACACTGCCAATCTAGTTGGCGACTGCGACGTCGCACCGGCCAAGGTTTGCGCTAATGCGTCTCGAACCGTATGTACCGCAACGGTTCAGCCACGAAGCGGCGATGACAGTCTTCGCTACAAAAGTAGTAGGGATGCCCGCGATAGTCAGCATCTGCCTTTGCGGCACCACGACTGATCCGCATGCCGCAAACCGGATCGACGAGGACATCCAGTTCGAAGTTTTCCGCGCCGCGATCGAGTCGCAGGTAGGTGTCGAGAAACTCCAACAGCTTTCTCTCGACCCATGCAGAAATCACCGTTTCATCAATCTGGCTCAGCGGTGTGCGCAGATTGTCGTGCGCGTCGAACTTGAGAAAGACCGGCATCATGTACAATTCATACGCGACGACCAGATTCTCGATCGGTTCATCGTGCTCGATGGCGAACTCGACTTTCGTGGTGGCCGGGAAGCGATTCGAGTAGCCGAACCAACATGCGCAGCGGTCGTTCCGATCCGCCTTGGCAAGTTTTGCGTTCTCGAAATAACTCGCCAGCTTCTCCATTCGCGGACGAACAATCGTCGCAACGAGCCGGCCCGCAATCTCCTCGAATCTTCTTTGGCGCGGCTCAAAGTCGGCCATGAACCGCTGAGCCTGTTCTGCCGACCATCTCGGCTCGCGGCGAGAAGCAGCTAAGCGCAATTCGATCTGTCGCGAGAATTTTGACGATTCGTCCACGGTCCGTCCTCCCCATCATGAGGGCAACGAACAAGGCTCCGGTCGGCAAAATGTTCCGACCGGAGCCCCGCGGCAAAAGCGTGGCAAACGCGCTCTATTTTGTGGCCGGCTTCTTTGCCGCCAACTTTTTCATCAGCTTGTCGTGTTCGGCGATCGCCTTATCCAGTGACGCGGCCGCGTCACCGCAGCACTTCATCGAACCTTGTGCGTCCACCTCTGCTTTGCACATTTCGAGCATGTCGGCTTGGTGCTTGCTGGCATCCTTCAGGTGCTTCTCAATCGAGTCCAACGACGCCAGCGTCTCCTTGTCCCCGGCCGCGTGCTTCCGCATATCCGCCAGATGCTTTTCGGTCAGCTTTATATTGTGGCCCAATTGTTCTGCGGTTGCCTTGGCCACTGCTGGATTGATAGGCCGTTTGTTTTCGTGGGCATCCTGTGCGTACGTACGGTAGTCGTACGCGTAGTCACGGGCATGCGACAACGAACGCGAGGTCGACTGCATGCTCATGCCATACTCGCCGCGAATTTTCGCGCCGGCATCGCGAATCTGGGCGTTCGCAGCGCCAACGATTCCGGCCACCGAAACACCAAACACCGCCACGCCAATCCAGCTCCTGTAGAAGCGATTCATGGGAAACCCTTTCTGATAAATGCCTGCTTTGCCACGCCGGCCGCCGCCTTCCAGTCGACACACTTCCGGGGACCCCCCTCTCATGCAAGATTAGATGCGGAAATGAAGGCCTTCTTCCCCGGATTCCCGAAAAAAGTCGAGCGACCGCGGCGTCCGTAGGCTGTGCGAAAACGCACGAGCCGCACGCTTTTTGCCCACATGTAAGCGCATAGTGTCCCTCAAACGCCTTTCTGGGTCGGCAGATGGGACATAAACTGTTTGTGACCAACCGACTAGGCAAAGGGTATGTGGTTTGCAAAAGACTCCCGCGATCAGTCAAGTTTTTGAACGCCGTTCCCAGTGTAGGAGTCTGCAATGTCCGTTCGTTCTTCGGATAAGCCGCGAAGATTTATGACGGATGCAGCATCTAACGGAGCAGATCGAGGAGTGAACGCCTCACGGCGGACCGAGTCGATCATGCGCATCGTGGAACGCTGTCGGCAAGGAGACCGCCATGCCCAACAGGAGCTTTACGAAGAATTCAAGGACAAGGTCTTGCGGCTCGTCGTCCGAATGGTTGGCCAACAGGATGCGCCAGATCTGGTACAGCAGATTTTCTTGCAGACGTTCCGCAATATCCGGCAATACTCGGGCCGTGCTCAGTTTGGGACGTGGCTCTACCGATTGGCGATCAACGAATGCCTACAACTCCGTCGTCGGATACACCGTACGACTTGTTGTACCCTGGATCACGAACCCATCGACGACTCAATGTCCTGGTCACTTCAATCAGAGAACCAAGAGCTGCTCGGACGTGCGCTTGAAGGGATCGATGCGGGACTACGGGCCATTTTCCTGTTGCGCGAAGTCGAGGAGTTGTCGTACGCCGAGATCGCAAGTGTGCTGCAAGTTTCCGCTGGTACAGTGGGATCTCGGTTAAATCGTGCGCGGTCAAGATTGCGAGAAGAACTCATTGAACTTGGCTGGGAACCGTAGGATGAATTGCTCCCAGGTTCGCGAACTCATGTCCGCGCTGCACGACCACGAGCTTCGACCTGAGGCTGTGGCCGAGGTTAACGATCATCTACGGGATTGCGCGGAGTGTTCACGGCTCGTCAGCGAATTCGGCGAGCTATCGAATCTAGCCGCCGGCCTTCGCAATGTGTCCATGTCTGCACCGGGCTGGGCCACAATTGAAGCCGCACTTGACGCCCACAGTTGGACACAATCTCAGTTCGTGCGCCACCTGAGGAGCCGTCCGGCAAGAATTGCAATCGCTGCAGGCCTATTAGTCGCCGCGACGGTCGGTATCGGGGCTTATTACCTTCGTTCTGATCACAACGACCATGAACACGTGGCCGCACATTTCGGGCATTTCCTCGACGAATTCGATCGGAACCCCGATGAGGCCGAGCAAGTGCTACTAGCAAATTACTCTGGACAGTCCGTAAGCCTCGACGAAGCTGCCCGGCAATTGAAGTACCAGCCTGTTGCACCTAACGGCTTGCCAAAGGGGTTTACTCGCGATCGAGTTTACCTTCTGAAGATGCCGTGCTGCGTCTGCGTCCAGTCACGCTACAAGGATGCAACTGGTCGAACGGTAGTAGTATTCGAGCATGTCGATGATCAACCGGCGTGGTTCGGCGATCGGCCAACAATGATGGTGCAATGCCACGGGCTCGCCACATGTTTGGTCCAAGTTGACGGCAAGCTAGCCGCATCATGGAAGCGACAAAAGCGGGTAATTACGCTAATCGGAGCACTCGACTTGGAAGAAGTATCGCGTTTGGTCGAATTTCTCAACGAACTTTACCCGCAATCGGCTGCCTCCGATCAGGCCTTGAATCGCAGCGATGGTTGTAAATGCCATCACTGTATCTGCCCCTCAGTCGTGCATTCTGATCTCGTATTGCGTAATGCAACCGATACGCGTCCACCGTGGCAACATCTTCAATGACGCGGACTCTGCGATTTCCAGTAGCTCGCCCGCTCCCTGCCGGGCGACGCCGGACTCCAACTTCCCAAACCAGCGAACGAGCCACTCTCCACGGGGATTTATCGGCGTCGAGAAATCGCAAAGAAGAAATAGACCTTTCGGCTTCAAAATGCGTTTTGCTTCGTGGAACGCTTTCTGTTTGACCTGGCGCGGCAGATGATGAAAGACCATCGAACTAATCACAACGTCTGCTGACCCATCTTCGAGCGGAACCGCGTCGATTGACCCTCGCACCAGGATTGCGCTGGGGAGACGCCGCCTGGCGATCGACAGCATCCGGGGGTCTATATCGACTCCCGTCAGCGCTAGATCTGGACGTTCGAACTCCAGCCTTTGTAGGACTGTTCCTGGTCCGCAACCGAGATCGACAAGGTTGTCCCCCCTGCCGGCCAATGTCTTTACGTCGGTCACGACATCACGCCAGACACCACCAAGCATTGGACGCGCAAGGAACTCGTAGACTGGCGTAAGAAGATGAAATCCGGCTCCCGGCAAAAACTCCGTTGCGTCCGCCTTCGCTTCCGAGTTGCTCGACATGCGCCGCACCTCTGCTGGCTATTGCATCCAAATGCTCTATCTTAGCGTCCAGCCGAACCCATGGCGCCCTATTAGCGATTGAGTCGCTTGTCGACAGCGGCGTCGGGTTGACTGGCAAAAGATCCGCTGTTATTCCACAGCCGCAATCGCACTGGAGCAGACAACGAAATGCTAGGTCGGTCTCAAGGATGAACGCTCCAGAGGAACGCTAAGAACGTAGCGAGAAATGCCACACCAATGATACTTAGAACGATTCTCGCACCCGGGGACAGAGAGGGCGGTAGAATTGTTGATGTGCGGAGCGTCGGTAGTTGCTCAGCTTCGTTCAGATCCGGTGTTGTGCCGCGCCTATTGAAGGCATACATCAGCTTGGTCAGACACCAAGAAGACAGCTCGCTACGAATCTCGGCCAAGTCCTCCACGACTACAGGTCTCCGAATCGCTCATATGGTCCAAATAACTCTCAACGAGTTTATCCGTCACGAAGCAACAATATCCAGGGTCTGAGGAGGTTTCATAGAGGACTACTAGAACCATCTTGGCTGCACGCACTACGACCTAGAGCGGAAACGGGTGCTCTCCTCGTAGACGATACAACTCTCCTTCCGCTTCCTGCCACGAGCCAGACCTTGCCTTGCCAATGACCGCCTTTAGCAGCTGATAGACGTCGTCGTTTATCGCATCACCACTGTGGCGCGCATCAAGTAGCTGCTCGTCCTTTGCAAGCTCCGCCGTGTTCTTCATGGTGATGGCAGTCAGAATCGCGTCGAGAAGGCGTCGATTGTCGCGAGCCGCTTCGGTCGGACGACCGCATCCTGCGATCAACGACAATAGAAAGAACACAAGAGACAATTTGGAGAAGAGCCGGGGTGTTCGCATTTTCAGAAGCTAGCAATTGGCTCCTGTCCGTAGCGGCTGCAAACGGCTTGCCAAACGGACAATTGGAGACTGTCTGCGACAGGTCGGACGGAGCCGTCACCCATGAGAATGTTCGTGAGACCGGGATGCTCGCTGTACATCTGGTCGGTATGTCCACCTGGCCAGTTCGGTGGATGAATGATTTGCGGTGATTCGTAGATCGACGGTCCGCTATTGGCGCCGACGTAGCTGCCCGCATTGTCGTAATTGATCCCCGGCCCGCCCGTTCCTGAACTTGCGAACTCATTGTACGAGTAGTGTTTCGCGCCAGGGACAACCCCAGCCCAGACCGCATCGGCGAGATATGGCGAGCGCTCACCGGCGAATACCGTGTTGGATAATCCGTCGGTCACGTCGGTAGGTCGAACTCGACTGTTGCGGTACATCACGCCATCGCAACCCTTGATCGGCGCTTCATAGTTCGTATTTGGTGGCGACGACCAAATATCATTTGCTCCGACGTTGTGGACGTAGTTCGCTCGTGCGAAGTAAACGCCATTGATCACGTTCTGATTGATATCGGTGATGCCGACAATTAGCTCTGGATTGTTTGCAGTGGGGCAGAGGAAAAGTGGAATTGGTGTCTGAGTGGCTGCCGTGTTCGCCGGGTCCCAGCAAGGGCGGCGAAAATCGAGTGTGGCGTGCAGATTCCCTTGCTCCATGAAGGGGAGTAGCAGTGCTAGCCATCCCCAGCCCGGAGGAGAGTCGCCCGTCTGTGGATCGGGCGTACCGCTGCCCGGAGCGATCACATAGCCTGATGGGTACGTTCCTAGTGACTGCTCGTAGTTCGCAAGCGCTAGCCCGATTTGTTTGAGGTTGTTCGTGCATTGCGTGCGGCGAGCAGCCTCGCGCGCCGCCTGTACCGCTGGCAGCAGCAATCCAACGAGGATGCCGATGATGGCGATCACGACCAATAGTTCAACGAGTGTGAAACCTCGGCGCGACATTTTTGGTGGCCAGGTGGACGTGCATTCGGTCGGGGTGCCGCGCATTCTAACCAAATATTTTGATTTGTCAAACACATTATTTGAACATACAAAAATCATTGCCCGTAGCCTTAAGGCCACTGGCTTTTAAGACTGAGAAGCGGCCGGGGTGGGGGGAGTCGAGGCCGCGAAGAGGTTACGTCCGACTACTGGACGATACGAAGTGCCACGACCGTGTTGACCCGCAGAGCGGCGCGACGCTGTCGGATCAGTGCGTCCCGGAACTGCCGCACTACCTCGCTGTATTCACGCTGGGCGTTGAGATACCCAAGTGCCCCTTCCTCGCCGTTTCGGTAG
>CAMFLN010000013.1 GCA_945957305.1 uncultured Planctomycetaceae bacterium
TTGAACACGGGCTGCACTGTCAAAAGAGATTTTCCGGGCGACATGAAGCAATCCTGTGGTTCACAAAGGGAGACAAATACAAATTCAGTCTCGACCCACTTCGAGTGCCTCAAAAGTACCCGGGAAAGCGTGCGTACAAAGGTCCGAGAAAAGGAGAAATCACGGGCAATCCACTCGGCAAGAACCCCGGCGATGTCTGGGCGTTCCCGAATGTCAAAGCGAATCACGTCGAGAAAACTGAGCATCCCTGCCAATTTCCAATTGAACTTGCCGAGCGCCTAATCTTGTGCCTTACGGATCGGAATAACCTTGTCGTCGATCCGTTCGCCGGTGTTGGCTCCACGTTGGTCGCCTCAGTGCTACATGGCCGCCGAGCAGCCGGCTGCGACGTCTCAGCTCGTTATGTAGAATTGGCCAAAGAACGAATGCGAAGTGCCGCTTCCGGATCTTTAAAGTACCGCGCGTTCTCGACTCCGATTAGCATTCCAGTCCCGGGCACGCAGGTGGCGACAGCTCCGCCGGGCTTCTTCTACCCGAATCGCGCTTCTTGACGGTGACATCCGCCGCTATTAGGGTCTTTATCTAAGACACTACTAAAGGTGGATTCTAATGGCTAAAAAGCGCGCGATTGCGACCAAACGACTCAAGTTTCCGTGCATTGTCTTTACACAAGGCACAACTACGCTCGCCACATTCTCCTGCCCAGGTAAGACACTTTGGCAAATCGCCGACGTGAGCCGACGAGATTCGGATAAAAACGAAGGCTACCAACGCGTTCTGTCACCCGCGCGAGCGAAAGCAATCGGAAGTTTTATCGACAAAGGCAATCTTTTGCCAACTGCCGTGTTGATCAGCTTCGATTCCGCACGCATCGCAACTGAAGACGGCCAGACGTTCATCGTCGTTCCCAATAAGCCCGACGCGGGCTGGATTATTGATGGTCAACATCGACTCGCGGGTGCTCACGAGGCGAAAACGGATATCACTCTTCCAGTTGTCGCGTTCCTCAATCTTCCGCTAGAGCAGCAGATTAACTGCTTCATCACCATCAACAAAGAGCAGAAGGGGGTTCCCTCTTCGTTGTACCTTGATTTGCTTAAGGACCTCCCAGAGAAGAGGAATGCAGCCGAAGTGGCGAAGGAGCGTGCTGCTGACTTGGCACAAAAGCTGAAGGCGGATCCTGAGTCGCCATTCTATCGACGAATTGTGGTCACCGTTTCTCCGAAGGTTGGGCAGCTCTCGCTAACAAATTTTGTTCGCAAGTTGCAACCTATGGTTCGTTCTAATGGTGCACTACATGTTTACCGCGACGACGAACGCGAGGGCATTCTTAACAATTACTACCTTGGGTTAAGCGAAGTATTCCCGACAATTTACGAACCCTACGGGTCCGTCTTCTTCAAAACTGTTGGATTCGGGGCACTTATGAATGTGCTTCCGTACGTGCTTAACCTTTGCATTGCTCACTATCAGGGGTTTCGGATTGAAGACGTGATTGCCGTACTGAAGAGAGTTGATTTCTTTGACTTTGATCGATGGAACAAGATCGGCACTGGCAACGATGCAGAGACAAGTGCGGCGGACGACTTGAAGGCTGAACTGTCAACCGCATTTGAGGCGGGCAATAGACGATCGGGCACAATCAAGTTGCGGTGATGAAAAAATGGGTCGAAAAAATCCGCCAATATCCGTGTGCAATACGAGCAAGTTCGTCCCACCCAAGAAGTGGGAAGATGCGATTAAGCATATCCTGCGAAGAGACTGGAATGCGATTCGCCACAAATGGTCGGGCGTTTCAGGACTAGCTCGGAAGATTACACTTCCGATTGAGCACGGAATCGGTGACCTGCAGACGCTAAAGGCGGCATGCGCTGGGCATGAACAATGTGTGCCATGGTCCGTCGAGAATGTCGCAGGCGTGCGAGAAGGGATCATGATTGAATCGTATGTCCTTCTCCTGAAAGCAATGAATGTATTGGGGGGAGCCCAATTGCATATCGACCAAGGAGCGTGCGCATGGTCGCTTTCAAGTGGCTACCACGCTTCCTTTTTTGCTGCGAAATCGATCTGTGGGCTATTTGGCGTCGCTCTCGTTGAACTGGACAGGACCGTGTTAATTGACGCATGGACTCCGCCAGACGACCTGCCCCGCAAGAAACGGTACGCAAGTGTCACGTCGCCGGACAAAATCTTGCTTTACAAATGGCGAAAGTCTCGCGTCGACCACGAACCAGTATGGAAAATGTTTCAGCGGATATTGCGAGTTTCGGCTGTTGAGAATTCCCTTTGGCCGAGACCTGTGACCGATTTTCTGATGCAGTGTCAGTCCGATAGCTTCGCTTCTCATCGAAATCGGTTGCACTACGAGAATCATTACTGGCCGTTTTGTGACGAACTTTCTTGTTTTGAAATCAGGGATAGCTTTGCACGTCTGGAGAAAGTTGGGGGTTTCAATGAGAAGATTGATAGGCTCATTGATGCGGATGACTTTAGTGTTGTTCTAGGTTTTGCATTGTGTTGGCTTGCGAATGTTCTATTTTCCGATCTGTCGCGGCATGCCAGGGGGCTCGAAGAGAATGCTCAACAACTAGAGGCATCGCTATCTCAGGCTTACCACCAGCGATTCAGAGACTACCGGGATGACGGTTTTTTGCGACTCGCGTAATCACCATCGGAGTTCAAAGGTAACTGCCCGCCGCATACCCTATCGGACGCTTCGGCGCTTGTCCGGCCGCAAGACCGCCGAGCAGGAAGTGACGTGCCCGTGTTGTCACGAACCTGTCCAACTCATGCGCACGGCACGAACATCCAGTCCACCCCGCAGGATTGAACCCCCCACGGTCGCAGGCCATAATGCCGGCTTCTCGGCGACCGCTCCTTGGGGGGATGCGGTGTCCGGCAATTCCTTTCTTTGCGCATTCCAACACAGGAAGGCAGTCACAGCCATGCTCGGTAAGGCTACGTTCGTCGTAGCGCTCACAGCGCTCGTATCGATCACGGTTCCACTCCACGCGGCCGAAAACGCCCCGGTCGCCCGCGGCGCCACCGACGGCAGCTGGAAGTATTACGGCGGCGACGGCGCCAGCACCAAATACTCCACGCTTGATCAGATCAACGCCGACAACGCCGGCAAGCTCACCCTGGCCTGGTCGTGGGAATCGCCTGACCTGCCGCTGCAAAAGCAGAACCGAGGGCTCGGCTCTTTCGCCTACGAGGCCACGCCGCTGGCCGTCGGCAATACGCTCTACACCAGCACCTCGCTTGCGCAGGTCGCCGCCATCGACGGTCGCACCGGCAAAACGTTGTGGGTTTTCAATCCCGAGGTTTACAAAGCCGGTCGCCCCACGAACCTGGGCTATGTCCACCGTGGCGTCGCCTATTGGGCCGGCGACGGCGAGGAACGGTTGTACCTCGCCGGGCATGACGCCTACCTGTACGCGATCGACGCCAAGACCGGCAAGCTGATCACGAGCTTCGGCGAAGAGGGACGCGTGAACCTGGCCAAGGCGATTCCGCTGGCCGTCAATGCGAGGAATTACACCATGACCTCGCCGCCGGTGATTTGCCGCGACGTCGTGATCGTCGGTTCGAGCATTTCCGACGGACCACAGTACAAAGAAGCCCCCCGCGGCGACGTGCAAGCTTTCGACGTGCGCACCGGCAAGCCAGCCTGGATCTTTCACGCCATCGCGCAAGAAGGGGAATTCGGCAACGACACGTGGGAAGAGGGATCGTGGAAGTACACCGGTAATGCCAACGTATGGACGTTGATGACCACCGACGACGAGTTGGGCTATGTCTACCTCCCCATGAGCACGCCGACCAATGACTGGTACGGTGGGCATCGTCTGGGAGACGGCCTGTTCGCCGAATGCCTGGTGTGCGTCAACGCCAAAAATGGCGAGCGCGTCTGGCACTTCCAAACCGTGCATCACGGCGTGTGGGATTACGACCTGCCCGGCGCCCCGGTGCTGTGCGACATCAAGGTTGATGGCAAGCCGATCAAGGCAGTTGCGCAAATCACCAAGACCGGCTTTACGTTTGTCTTCGATCGGGCAACAGGCAAGCCGGTCTGGCCGATCGAGGAACGCCCGGTTGCACCGTCGACCGTGCCGGGCGAAAAACTTTCGCCGACGCAGCCGTTTCCGACCAAGCCCGCTTCGTACGAACGTCAAGGCTCGACGGAAGAAAATTTGATCGACTTAACGCCCGAATTATTGGCCGAGGCCAAGGAGATCTTGAACGAGTACGACCATGGCCCGCTGTTTACTCCGCCGACGGAACGCGGCACGATCAACCTGCCCGGCTGGGCCGGCGGAGCGAACTGGTGGGGGGCGGCGTTCGATCCCGACACCGGTTTGTTCTACATTCCGTCGATCACTTCGCCGATCGTCGTGAAGCTGAACGAGCCTGACCCGGCGCGCTCGAACCTGCGTTACGTGCGCGGGGGACCGGCCTTGGGAGGCGGCATCGACGGCCCGCGCGGCTTTCCGCTGTTCAAGCCGCCGTGGGGGCGTATCACGGCGATCGACTTGAACACGGGCGAGCATGCCTGGATGATCCCGCACGGAGATGGCCCGCGCAAGAAGGTCAGCGAGATCGTCGGCCACGACGTCGGTCCGTTGGGAAGCGGCGGCGGCGGCCCGCTGCTAACTAAGACGTTGCTGTTCATTGGTCAAGGGGCGGCCGGACGCGGCGGTCGTTCCGGCGGCGCAGCGCATGTCTTCCGCGCTTACGACAAGGCGACCGGCAAGGTCATCGCCGAAATTCCGCTGCCGGGCGCGCCCAGCGGCACGCCGATGACCTATTCGGCCGACGGCAAACAATACATTGCCATGGCCACAAACGACGGCAAAATCGTGGCCTACAGCCTGCCGAAGGAATAGCCACTACTCACCAGCGCTTGTTACGGTGGAACGATCTTCAACCGTACGGTAACCTGGACACAAGACTTTGTACGCGCCTTCGTCGCACGTCCGGAGCAGTCAACCACTTCCGACCATCATCTCCTTCGAGGGAGTTCTGTCATGCGTTTGCGTATCGCCTTGTTGTCGGTTGCCGCGGCGTTGGTTCTGTCCGCGCCCGCGCTTGCTCAATTGCCGGCCGATGCGGTCATGCTCGACAAGGTCAAGATTGCCGAAAAGCAAAAGTCGGTCGATCTATGCCCGGTGTACCTTGTCGAATCCGACAAGGAGCTGCCGACTTGGGAATACAAGGGAGTGAAGTACCGCGGCAGCAAGCCCGATGCCCAAGAGAAGTTCCTCAAGGATCCCGACAAGTACGCCAAGGCCGCCGAAAAGCAACGCTTTGTGAATAATTTCATGGCGGCGATGAGCCCCGTCTGGTGCCCGGTGACCGATGAAATTACTCCGGGGGGCATGACGCAGTGGAAGAAGTTGGGTTTCACATGGGAAAGCTGCTGCGCGTTCTGCGACGAGAACGTGAGTGATGACGATTTCCCCGAAGCGGTCAAGAAACTCAAAGCCCGCGGCGAAAAATGCTATGAGCTGATCGGCGCCAAATACACCGAGGGGGCGAAAAGCCCCGTCGAAGGGGCAATCAAGAAACCGACCGACGAAAAATAGTCGGCAGCGGGCTGAGGGCAGCGGGCAGTTGCTGAGCCTGCTACGCACGCCGTTTCTTCTAAGGGATATCCACGGCTTCTGAGCCGGCACAGGTGGATAGTGCCCTCCAGACCGCCGGATCGACCATGTCGGCGACAAACCGCACGCTGCCGTCGCAGGCCAGCACATTCACGCCGCCAGGGTGATTGCCCCGCGCAGCGAACAGCCCTTTCTGTTGCGCCAGGTTCATGCAATCCCAGGAAGTAGTATTGGGCACATAAAAGTGGTTGTAGAGCGTGTTGCCGTAGTTGCCCAGTATCCACTTGGCGCTGCGCGCGTTGTACCAATCCCCCGTGCCGAGAGCGGCGCAATTCGTCACGCTGACGTCGATGCCGGTGCCCAGTTCGAGAATGAACGCCTGCGCATCCTTCGACGAGATATTGGGCGAGGTCAGAGTCTGACCGTTGCCCAGCGTGCGTTCGCTGAACGCCACGGTGTGTGAAGAACCGTCGACCAGGTCGCTGTAGCGCACGGCCGACATCAGGAAAAATACACCATCGGCATGATCCACCGTGCCATTATTGACCGTACCGCTACCCGTGTTGCCGACGTAGTTCGTGCCGCCGAAGGTCGAGCCCGGCACGCGGCCGTCGGCCGGATCGCTGGGGCATTGCAGGACGGGCACGGTCTGTGACGCCGCAGTGGCGTTCGCCGCGCCGCTGTACGACACCCCCGCGATCACCAGGGAGGTGGGAGCCGACTTCAGATCGAGCAAGCCGTAAAGCCCCCCTTGCTCGACGTACGGCAAGATGAAGGCTTGGGGCGAAAATACCAGCGGCGGCGGACCGCCGCGCCCGGCAGGAAAGTGCTGATTGCTGTCGTAGAACTCGAGCAGCGCCAGCCCCAATTGTTTGAGATTGTTACTACAAGCAATACGCCGGCTGGCTTCGCGCGCCGCTTGCACGGCTGGCAACAAAATCGCGATCAACACGCCGATGATCGCGATCACGACCAGTAATTCGACGAGCGTGAAGGCACGTCGCGCGGCGCTGCGCACCTTTTGCTGAAACAGGTTCACGCGCCGCCTGTTCATGGAATTGCCCGAAGGATCAGGTTCGCCCGCAATGGGGGCCGTCCACCATGCCCGCTGCCGCTTCTTGATTGTAGCCCGGCCCGCGGCGCGGCGTCACTTTTGCGGTTTGCCGTGCTCGTCCCACACCTTTTGCTTGGCCTTGAGCAATCGACTGGTATAGCTTTCCTCCGGAGGAGCCGGGGTCGCGGCCACTGGCTCGGCAATTGGCTTTGGTGCGGCGACCGTGGCCGGTTCCAACAGCGGCGACTCGCGCACGGGCTCCGGCGGCGTTTCGAACCTGGCGGTCGCACGCTGCTGCTCCAAGCGTTCAGAAACCTCGGCTTTGCGACTGCGCAGGCGGTCCATATATTCCGTCGGCGCCGCTTGCGGAGCGCGCCGCAGCAGCCAATCTCGCCCGAGGGCCGCGACGCGCGGCGCCCAGGCAAAGCCGACGGCCACCCGACGAAAGAACACGTCGCAGAAAAACAAACAGCCCGCGGCGAACGCCAGCAGCGGCCAGATTCCCTGGCGGCGCGTGGCGGCAGGCAGGTCGCGGCGGTAACTATCGACGGCCAACAACGCCGAACGTCCGCGCTTGTTCGCCAGGTCGCCGTCGATCAAAGTTCCCGGACTGCCACCGGGGGGCGCAAGCGCCGCGAGTGATTCCAACAACGCGATATTGGCTTCGCGTTCGCGAAATTCGGCGGAATAAGGAACATTGATGCCCACGCGCACCGGCGCGATATTCGGCCCCGGATTGAGCATGGCAAAATAGCTGCCGGTGTTGCCCGCTTCGAATTCCCCGACGTAACGCCCGGGCGAAACTTGTTCGAGCTCGAGCTCATGAGCTTCGGCATCGGGTCCGACGACGCTGCCCGAAAGGTTCAAGAAATTCAGAAATTCGTCCTGGTTGTCGAGCGCGTTGACAAAGACTTTGACTTTGTTCCCTTCGACGTCCGTGGCAACAGTAAACTTGCCGTTGTCATTCAGGGGGCGCATGGACCAGCGCACCAATTGGCTAAAGAACTTGTCGTAGTCAGGCCAGGCGGTCCACTGCGTAGCCCACCGCGCGCCGTCGTCGGTCGTGAAGGCCACGGCTCGTCCCAAGCCGTAGTTCCAGGTGGCCAGGATCGTGGAATTCGCTTCCTCTGAATCGATCGGCGCGACCAGTACTTGTTCGACCAGCGGATTATTCTTCAACGTTGTGCGCACAAACCCGGTAAGCGGCGGGAGCGGTCCCGACAAGCCGCTGACGATCTCGTGCGGGTAGCGGATGACGGGCTGAAAGCCGCTGGCCTTTTCGAAAATCACTGAGCGTGCCACGCGCATCGCTTCCTTCATGAAAATCCGCGGGATCACGCGCGGGTTTTCGACGCGGTAGAATTTTCCGCCGCCGGTCTGCGCGATGCGATCCATCAGGTCGACGTCGGCGTCTGAACCTACGGCCACGGCACTGGTCGTGATCCGCCGACGGCGATTTTGCGCGGCGAGCTCAGGATAGCCCGACCCCTCGGTCCGGCCATCGGTGAGCACGATCATGTGTTTGATGCTGGCGTCGCACTTCGACAGCGCGCGATACCCTTCTTCCATCCCGGGCTGCATATTTGTGCCGCCGCCATGGCCGATGGCGGCGATCCGTGCGACCGCGCGGTCGCTGTTGCCCACGCGCAAAAGCGGCACAACCCACTCGTATTGCGAGTCGAAGGCGATGACCCCGATTTGATCGCGTTCGCCGAGTGTCTGCACGGCGGCGATCGCCGCGGCCTTACTCATCGACAGCTTTTCGCCCGTCATCGAGCCAGAGCGATCCAGCACGATCATCAGGGCGCCGCTGGGAACGACTTTCAGATTCTTGACCTGAAAGTCGACCGGCATCGCCTCTTCGAGCTTGGTATTGGTCCAGCCGCCGGCGCCAAAACTGTTGGGTCCGCCCAGCATGACCAGTCCCGAGCCAGTCAGTTCGGTGTTGCGCACCAGCATTTTGATCTGCGCGTCGCCAAAATGCGTGAGATCGTCCGCCACGGCGCCGTCAGAGCGAGCCACGTTGGCCAGGATCACCGTGTCATAGGCCTGCAACTCGGCCAGGCTCTGAAAGAGCTGATTATCCGGCTGCACGGTCACTTCCATGTTGTTGGCCCGCAGGCGATCAACTAGGTGCTGATGCTCCCCCTGTTCGGCGAAGCTTTCGATCAGCAAGACGCGACCGCTGCCGCGCACGTGCGTGAACGTGGTGGCACGATTGTTCTGCGTCAGCACGTCGTCGGCCGGATTGTCCGGGACAAACTGACCTTCATAGGTGTAGAAGTTCGGCTCATCGATTTGTCGTCGCACGCTGAACACATTTTTGCCCGGCTTGAGGACGATGTGCTCGCTCGACAACTCGATCGGCTGATCATTCGTGCGCTGCAACACGCGCAACCGGCCGCCGACGGTTCCTTCGGCATTGGTGTTGGTCACATACACCCGCAGGTCAAACGGCTGTCCTTTGCGTATGTCAGGGGGCACCGCGATTTTTTCAACCAACACCTCGCTGCGCTGTTCATACTTAATCGGCAGGATGTCGATGCCGATGCCGGCCGCCACGGCTCCCTGCGCTTCGTCGAGCGCGTTGCCCAGGTTTTGATTGCCGTCGGTGACCAGAACGATGCGTTTGGCGGCGTCGTAGGGAAACGCCGCTTGCGCAAGGCGAATTGCGCCGGCAATGTCTGTATAAGTCGGGTCCAACCGGCTCTCGACATGCTCGGGGATGCGCATTTCGGCGTCGGAGGGCGGCACTTCGATTCCGGCCTCGCGTCCGAAAACGATGACGCCCGACAGGTCGCGCGGACGCCGATGTTCGGTGATCGCCGCATCAACGTATTGCGCCATTGCAGCGCGTTGTTCCGTGGGAATGCTCGACGATTGGTCGAGCAGATACACGACGGCCATCCGGTCGGTCGAACGGACGATTTCCATCTCGGCCGCCGCCAACACCAGCAGCGCGATGACCAGGCAGCGAAGGGCGCACACGAACAAGCGCCGACCGCGCCCCATGGCCCCCAGGCTGCGCCGCCCAAGCCACCACACCAGCGGAACCGCGCCCAGCAGCAACAGCCAAGCCGGACTATCGAAGGCGATTCCGTAGGAGGACATCCGTCAAGCCCCGCTGCGAGAAGGGCAAAAAGAGAAGTGAGGCGCGACCGAACTGCCTCATTATAGCGCGCGGCGTCTGCCTCGACATGCCCTGCGATTCTGGCGGTTATTCGGGCGGCTACCGCCCCAGCCGCTCTCCAGTCCACTTCCTTTTGCAAAATCCGGCCTGCAACCAATACTTGCTGGGCTTTGCCATTTTTTCGGTCGCCGCGGCCGGGAGGGCGAAGCCGTGCCTTTCTTGCCCGGTGCTGTGCATGCCTGTGTTGGCCATTCTGACATCGATCGTGGCCGTGGTCTGCTGCGTGGGTCTGCACCTGGCGACACTCGTGACTTTGTCGCGCACACTGAACCGGTGGTTCAAACGCGCTCATTGGCGCGCGATCGGGTGCCTGGTGTTGATCGCCATTCTGGCACATCTGCTCGAAATGAGCATCTTCGCCTTGGGCATTCGTGTGCTCGAAGACCTGCACGACGGCCAACTGCATATGGGCGAGATCGATTTCGAGCCGTGGTATCAATCGGCCGTAGCTTATACGACGTTGGGGGACGATACGCCCCCCCTGCCCTCGATCCGACTGCTGGTCGCGGTCGAGGCTTTGACCGGCTTGATCCTGATTACTTGGACGGCGTCATTTCTGTTCGTCGTCATGCAGCGCACCTGGGACGACGATCGTGTGCGCTTTCACCACTTGTCTCAGAATCCGCCCTGTTCCAGCAGCTCGAAATCGTAGAGCCCGGCAATGTCAGCTGCCGATTTGGACAGCAGCCCGGTGAAGCGTTGATACAGTGCGTCGACGTCGCGCACGCCAAGCCCTGCGAGTAAGCGGAACTTGTGGGCCAGCAGTTTATCCAGATTGCCGCTCGCGTTGCGTGCGTGCCCTTCGGGGTACATGACCAGCCCACTATCGAGGCGCCCCAGCGTGGCATGCTCGATTTCGAGCGACGTGGGAATTCCGTCGGGGTACTTGCTGTCGTACTCTTTGCCGCCGTGGACAAACTCGATCCGTTCCATGATCTTGCGCGTCAGCGGATGAAACAGCGCTTGCTCGTTGTAATCCTCAGGCACGAGCATCAGCTCCTGCCAGCCGGCACGACGCTGCTCAAAGGCCTTGCGCAACAGTGTGGCAATGATGTACACCATCGAGTGATCCGCGCTCTGCCGGGTGTGCGGGTCGCGTTTGGCAGGATCGCCAATGATGTGGAACGCCGGTTCGTAGATCGCGATTCGCACGCGACGCAACTGCTCCTGGTCCGCCAACAGCTGCGGATGCTTGGAAAGCAGGTCCATCAATCCCTGAATTGCGCCGGCCGACTGGTGTTCGTACAAACCCAGCTTGAAGTGCATGCCCATCACGGCGAAATCGTCCCCCGCCGTCGACAGGGTCAAATCGAACGGAGCGGTGTCACGCTCCTTGGGCTTTTCAAACAGGCAGAAGATCGCCTCGGGATTGCGGAAGATATCGGCCGGACCGACAAACCCACGCATAGCGCGGCGCATGGCGAGCACCGCGACCTCGGAACTGATCGCGGCCGAGGCTCCCTTCGAATCCGACAGCTGATGCCCCGCCCGAATCGCGCGAAACGGAATGTAGTGGGCCACGACCTGTCCGATGGCCGACTCGATCTGGTCGACCGTAGCCCCCAGGATTGCTCCGTACACGGCGGCCGAGCCGATGGCCCCGTGGACGACGTGATCGATCTTGTAATCCTTCAGCGCAAAGACTTCGGCGAGCCGGCCGCGAATTTCATCCAGCGCGATCATCGCGGCCAGCGTTTGCCGACCATTCAGACTTCGCAATTGCGCTGCGGCGACGGCGACCGGATAAAAGTCGTTGTGGCCGAATTCTCCGCGCGTATAGCCCCGCGCCGGGTTGTAGCCAAAATTCGTGCCGTTCGAATCCCATTCGCGCACCGCCGAGCTGTTGGCCAGCACGGCTTTCTCGGGCATGACGCGCTCGGCCGAGCCCAAGCAAGGAACGCCGCTTGCGCATTTGTATTCCAGCGCCTCACGGCGCAACACCGTCGGGGCATTCGTGCCACAGGCCAGCGCCGAGACTCCGCAAGCGATACTATCCAAATGGAACCGCTCGACCATCCGAAAAACGGCGTCCGCTGGTCCGGCGAAACGCCCCGCCATGGAATCGATCGCGTATTGGGCAATACCGCGAGCCTGGTTTTCGTTGCGAGCAAGCGTCACATATTGATTGGTCACGGGCCGTTATTCCTTGTCGAATTCCTGTCAGGGTCGCGGGGCACGAGCCGGCGATTATCCGGTTCAGGCCCGGTTCTCGCAAGGATTCCAACGCGGGCGGTCTCGGGCCAACCTGCCATGGCCCGTACTGGCGGCGCTGGCTCGGATCAGGGATCGGGGCTAGATTAAGGAATGAGGGCTTAAACAGGGGCAGCCTGTCGAGATTGCGCGACTTTCGTCACCGCCCGCGCCAACAAGCGCGGGTTGCACCCCCCACGGGTCGCTTGGCGCGCAATCATCCCTCCCCGAGCGCCATATGCAAATCGAACAACTAGGACCGTATAAGATTCTCCGCCAGCTTGGTCGCGGCGGTATGGGGACGGTCTACGAAGGCACCTTGATCGAAACCGGGGAACCGGCGGCAATCAAGATCCTGTCGAGCACGCTCGCTCACGACGAGGGCTTCCGCGAGCGCTTTAAATCCGAAATCGAGACCCTCCGCAAACTTCGGCATCCGAACATTGTCCGGCTCTACGGCTTCGGCGAAGAGGATGAATACCTGTTTTATGCCATGGAATTGATCGTCGGCCGCAGCCTGGAAGACGACCTGCAGGCAGGGCGGAAATTCCAGTGGCGCGAAGTGACGGACTACGCCATTCAAACCTGCCGGGCGCTAAAGCATGCGCACGACCGCGGCGTCGTGCATCGCGATATCAAGCCCGCCAATCTGCTCGTCACCGGCGAAGGACAGATCAAACTCTCGGACTTTGGCATTGCCAAGCTGTTCGGCGCTTCCGGCGTGACGGCCGTCGGCGGCGTGCTGGGAACGGCCGAGTACATGGCCCCCGAGCAGACCGATGGTCGCCCGATCACACCGCGGTGCGACCTCTACAGCCTCGGGGGCGTGATGTACACCCTGCTGGCGGGTCGACCTCCGTTCAAGGCGGCCACGCTGGTCGAAATGCTGCAGTTGCAGCGTTTTGCCGAGCCGGATCCGGTGCGCCGCTATGCGCCTGATGTGCCGGAAGAATTACAGGTCATCATCCGCGACCTGCTGGTCAAGGATCCCGATCAGCGCATCGCCACGGCCATGGTGTTGTCACGGCGTCTGGAAGCTATGCGTCACGGCTTGTTGTCGCGTGTCGATCCTCTGCTGTCCGCACCGACACAGGAAGTGAAGCCGCCGGGACCGCCGGTCAGCATGTCGAGCGCCACGATCACCGCACCCGGCTTGCAGATTCCGCCCCTCAGCCCGCCGCCGGTCGCAGACCAGACCGAAATCAGCGAGGCGTACGAGATCGAGCCAACCCCCGATTCGCAAGACGCCAAGGCGGCCCTGCACCAGCGCGCGCTCAGCGCTACGGTGGACCTGGTGTCTGTGACCGCTCCATCGGGCGCGCGTCAGGCCCGGCAGCGGACTGGCAACCCCGCGTCGGCGGACCTCGCCAGCCCGCCCGCCGAAAAAGGGTCGTCACGGTTTGTCACGGTTTCGGACGAAGAGCATCGCCGCTTTGAAGAGACATCGGACGATCGGGGGCATTGGGTCTCGCTGCAGACGGCTATGCTATTGCTGGCGGTCCTCGCGCTGGGCTCGGGCACGTGGTACTTGATGCAGCCGGCCTCGGCTGACCATTTATTCGATCGGATTTCAGCAGCCTGCTCTTCGGCCGAGATGTCCTCCTTGCAAGCGGTCGAGGGAGACATGCGCAGCTTTCTGGCGCATTATGGCGACGACCCGCGCGCTGAGCGGGTACGTGCTTACTCCGAGATGCTGCAACAACAAAAAATCAGCCGCCAGGCCGAGTTTCAAGTGCGCGCGACGTACGCCGTCGACGGCGGCACGCTCATCCGGCGCGCTTACCTCGATGCGATGAGCTACGCCAAGCTCAATCCGGAAATTGCTGTGCAAAAGCTCGGGGCGGTCATCGACCTGTATGGCAG
>CAMFLN010000014.1 GCA_945957305.1 uncultured Planctomycetaceae bacterium
GCGCGGCCGGGTATCGGCCGTCAACGGCATGTTCATCGGCGCTTCGAACGAGCTCGGCGCTTTCGAGTCGGGAGTCGTGGCCAACCTGGCGGCCAACCTGCACGGCGGCGACACCGCGTTCGGCGCCACTTTCTCAGTGGTCAGCGGCGGCCTCGGCACGCTGCTGGTGGTGGCGATTCTCTTTATCGTCGCACCGGCCCTGCGCCGTTACGACCGTCTGGTCGTTCACGAGTCGTGAGCGCATCGGAACGATGCTGGCCAGGACAACAATTGAATGCGACGCAAGAATCACCGGCACGAATTGCCACATCGTCGTGCCGTGGTGGACAACAATTTTTCTTCGTAGCAGTCACCCTGCCGGCGAATTCGCGGCGCGCGAATTGGCGGAGCGGCTTGGAGCGACCGCGTGACGGGCGAGCGCGGCTTCGCGATACAGCCGCCGCATGATCGCCAGGAATGGGGGCAGATACATAATGTCGGCGAAGAATAGCACCACCAGAAACATAAGCGGCAGCTTGCCCGCGACGACGTACGACACCCCCAGGATCGAGCCGAGAAATTTGCTGAAGAATCCCAAGGTCAGAATATTGCGATTCTCGAGCGGGTTCCACGCCACAAGCCAATAGCCCACGCCGAACAGGCCGACGAGCACGCCCACGATTTGCAGGGGCAGCATCAATTCGGGCTTGGGGACATCGAGGAAGCGGAAGCCCTCGTGATAGAACACGATCATGCCGATGCCGGCCAAGATGTTGTAGGCGCCGACGAACCAGAGCAAATACTTCATCCACGGACGAAGCGGCGTGTTCATGGAATCCTTTCCTCACAATTTGCGCCGAATATCCTGCATCGGCGGAGCATTCTCGCGGCCAACAGACTGGGCAATCGTTCAGGCGGTCGCCTGGCTGGCGTAGCCATCGGCCCACTGAGTCAGGTTTTCGACCCCTTTGCGATGGCAGAAGTCACCGAAGGTCTCGCCGGCTTGCCGATCCTGCTTGAAGTACGCCAGTACCGGCACCAAGGTCGAGACCAGTTCTTCGGCAGGGACCATATCCTTGTATTGCACGTTCAACCGATTTCCCAAGAGCCGGCCGGCCAGGAAAACGGTGTACTTGCCAGCCGCGCGGCCAACGAGCCCCACGTCCGAGTTGTAGGGGCGAGCGCAGCCGTTGGGGCAGCCCGTCATGCGCACCGTGAACGTTTCTTGCGACAAGCCGAGCCGGGCCAGTTCGACTTCGAGGTCATCAATGACCCCGGGCAAGGCCCGCTCCGCCTCGGTGATCGAAAGCCCGCAGGTCGGCCAGGCCACGCAGGCCATCGACCAGCGGCGCACGGCAGAAATCTCGTGCGACAGCTTGATGCCATGATCGCGCAGAATCTGTTCGAGGGCGCCTCGATTCGCTTCGGCCACGTCGGTGAACAACATGCTCTGATGCGAGGTCAGGCGTATCCCTGGTGCGAAGCGCCGGCAGATTTCGCGCAGCGCCGTTTTCAATCGAATCGTTTCATTATCGAGGATCCGTCCGTTCTCGACGTTCAAGCCGTAGAACCACAGGCCGTCCCCCTGCTCATGCCAACCCAGGTGGTCGTCGAAGCCTGTGACATCGTCCGGCAGGCACTCGGGCAGCGCTGCCCCGTAGTACTCTTCCACCTTGGCCTTGAACTTTTCGAGTCCCCATTCGTGGATCAAATACTTGAGCCGCGCGACTTTACGGTCCGATCGATTGCCGAAATCGCGCTGCACCTTGATGATGGCGGTCGCGACGTCTACGGCCTGCTCCGGCGTCACAAACGCCATGCGTTGTGCCAGCGCGGGGAATGTCTTTTTGGCGCTGGGCGTAACGCCAAAGCCACCACCGACGAGCACGTTGTAACCGATGATGCGGTGATCGCGCGTGATCGCCATCAGCCCCAGGTCGTTGGCATAGATATCAACGCAGTTGTCCCCGGGCAGCCCGATGGCTGTCTTGAATTTGCGGGGCAAATAGGTCGGACCATAGATCGGCTCGACTTCATGCCCGTTCGATCCTCCGCCGACCAACGTCTGCTCGCCCGAATCGGGATCGGTCAACCACAGTTCATGATAGGCGGTCGTGCGTGGGCAAAGGTGAGCCGCCAGCCGATCGGCCAGGGCCTGCATTTCGTCGTGAACAGGATCTTGGCGATGCGGGGCCGGGCAGCACATGATGTTGCGCTCGACGTCACCGCAAGCGGCGAGTGTGGATAGCTGCACCTCGTTGATGCGGCGAATCGCTTCCTTCAAATGACTCTTCAAGACGCCATGCAATTGCAGGCCTTGTCGGGTCGTGATGCGCAGCGTGGCATTGCCGAGTTCGTCGCACAGGTCGAGCTCCTCAAGGAGTTGGGCGCTCGTTAGCTTTCCGCCCGGGATTTTGGTCCGGACCATAAAGCTGTACACCTTGTCGCCACGAATGCCTTCGCCGCCACGGCCGCCGGCCCGGGCGTCGCGATCATCCTGCTGATAGGTGCCGTGGTGCTTGAGAAGCTGCGTGCTGTCTTTGCTGAAATGATCGTTGCCGTCAACGATTTCCGGCCCAATATCGCCACGCAAGTAGTTGCTGCCGGCTTTGATGATCTCGACCGGGCTGAGCTTTTCTTCCGCCATGATCCGTCCGAAGGGTTTGCGGGCCGAGTATGCTCCGGCCACGGTAAATGGCAATCAAAATGACAATTATTGTCACAATTGTAAGCGTTACCTCCCGTAGGATACAACCGAGGTCGCCGAGCGTCACTACCGGTTCGCCGCTCAAAACCCCGCGTGCCAGAGCAATAAAGATCGATGCCGACGGGCCAGACACCTTCGCCACTGTCGACTCCGCGACGCAGCATCCCTTTTTGGATTGCTTGTGGATTCGGACTCGGGCTCATCCCGAAAGCGCCGGGGACCTGGGGCTCGCTGCTGGGGATTCCCGCGGCTTGGGGAATTCAACTGTTGCCAGGCCTCGGATGGCAGGTCGCTGGGCTGGGGGCCTTGGCCTTGCTGGGTGTTGCCGTTTGTGCAAAGTCGGTGCGCCTGCTGGGAGGGGTCGATGACCCAGGCTGTATCGTCTTCGACGAGGTTGTGGGGATGGCGGCGACGTTCCTGATGTTCGATTCGATGCGCCCCGTCACGATCGTCGCGGCCTTTGTACTGTTTCGCATCTTTGATGTTCTCAAGCCGTCGCCAGCCCGCGAGGTGGAACATCTGGCGCACGGTTGGGGCATTATGGCGGATGACCTGGTCGCGGCTGTCTATGCAAATCTGAGCCTGCATCTAATCGGCTGGCTCGCGGCCAGTGGGCTCCCCGAGGTCGCTGCGCTCCTGTAATCGCCCCCGTGACAGGGGGCACTCGTGTGCTAGAATGCCCGCTTTCCTTTTCACCGCGGCCCCCTTGCGGGAGGGCATGGATTGAGCGCGACGATTCTCGACGGCAAGGCACTTGCGCAACGCATCCAGGCTGAGCTGGCCGTAGAGGTCGCGGACTTCATCGAGAACAACGGCGTTGTTCCTTGCTTGACCGCGGTGTTGGTCGGCCACAATCCGGCCAGTGAAGTCTACGTACGCAACAAACGCAACGCTTGTGGCCGGTTGGGAATCGACGGGCGCCTGGAACGGTTACCGGCCGAGGCTACGGCCGACGAGCTGCTGGCACTCGTCACGCGTCTCAATAAAGACGAAGACGTACACGGCATCCTGGTGCAATTACCGCTGCCGTCGACGATCGATCCGGCAAGAATCCTGCAAGCGGTGAGTCCCCTGAAGGACGTGGACTGTTTTCACCCCGAAAACGTGGGACGCCTCGTGCAAGGGCGACCGCGATTTCTGCCCTGCACTCCGCACGGCGTGCAACAACTCTTGTTGCGCAACGGGGTCCAGATCGCTGGAAGCCGCGTGGTAATTCTGGGGCGCAGCGACATTGTGGGCAAGCCACTGGCGAACATGCTGCTGCAACGCGGCGCGGGGGCCGATGCAACGGTTACCGTGTGCCACACACGGACCAAGGACCTTGCCGAAGTCACGCGCGAGGCTGACATTCTGATCGCTGCCATCGGACAACCGCGCTTCGTGACCGCCAACATGGTCAAGCCAGGCGCCGTCGTAATCGACGTTGGCATGAATCGCGACGACAGCGGACTCTGCGGCGACGTCGATTACGATGCCGTGCGCGAAGTCGCAGGCATGATCACCCCGGTCCCCGGCGGCGTCGGCCCGTTGACCATCACCATGCTGCTGGAAAACACCTTGACCGCGGCGCGATTGCAGCAGACTTGAGCGATTGGTTAAGGTTCGATTCAAGCGGCGTCGCGTGCCAGGTCGTCGAACAATTGATCCAGGCAGCGGGTACTCTTGCCCCAGTCAAACAGCTGGCCGCCGATGTGAACGGCCGCTTCCACCGAAGCTTGCCGGCCGCACTGGCGCACATTGACCAGTAAGTCCCCTTCGAGCGAACGGACGTCCGAAGGGAGCGCCGCTTCGAGCAGGCAGCCGTCCGATGCTTGAGTGACATTTCGCAGCGTCTGGCCGTTGTGGGCCAAGGAGCATAAGGCCCGCACCAGGACGCGCCCGGCGGGCGCTGCGACGTGCTGCACGCGCCGCTTGTCGGTCTTGATGCCCCAGCGCGTGAATAGCGATTGGGTCGGACCGGCGAGTTTTTCGAAGGCAACTCCGAGCGGCAAGACTGCGTCGGCAATGGCCAAAAAATCCTCGCCGCTGAGCTGCTTCTTGGCCGTGCGAGCCTGCCGCTCAATCGCCGCGCGCACGCCCGGGTATTGCAGGATCGTCTCGTAACGGATTTCGTGCTCCCAATCGGGCACAAGTTCATTCGCGGCCAGACCGTTGTCCCCCACTGCCGCGATCAAGGCGTGACCGCAATGCGAACAGAATTTGCCCTGGGCCGGCTTACCACATTCCGAGCAGAACATTGCGAAGATCTCCGCGCGCGATCGACTGCCACAACCGGGGGCATGGCCCTGGAAGCTTCATCGGCAGATCGGCTACCGCAGGTCCGCGCGAATTTCGCTCCCCTCGTGCTAGCAGACCTTAATGAGCTTTGCTGCGCGGACGTCGGCCAAAGTCGGATAACCATCGATGGCCATCAGTAAGTCGGCTTCGGCCAAAAGGCAGCGCAACACATGCACGATGCCGGCCGTCCCGTCCAAAGCCAATCCCCAGGTGTAGGGTCGGCCAATGCCGACGGCCGTTGCGCCCATCGCCAGCGCTTTCACAATATCGGTGCCAGTGCGCACGCCCGAGTCGAAGAGGACCGGAGCGCTACCGGCGGCTTCGACAACTCCCGGTAACATATCCAGGCAGCCTACGCCTCCGTTGGCCTGGCGGCCGCCGTGCGTCGAGCAATAGATACCGTCCACCCCGCCATCCAAGGCGCGACGCACATCGTCAGGATGACAGATCCCTTTTAAGATCAGCGGCAATTTTGTTAGCGAGCGCAGCCACGGCAGGTCAGCCCAGGTAAGAGCAGCGCCGAAAATCTTGGCCCACAAGCGGACCGCTGTTACAGGATCTTCCTCGATGGGCTTGGGAAGCCGAGAGCGGAAGACGGGGTCGGTGAAGTAATTCGCCAGGCAATGTCCTCGTAATTGAGGGAAACTGGATTTTGCCAAATCGCGCGGCCGCCACCCAGCGATCCACGTATCAAGCGTGACAACAATTCCCTGAAAGCCTGCCGCCTCGGCCCGGCGCACGAAACTTTCGGCGATTTCACGATCGTTGGGCGTATAGAGTTGAAAGAAGCCGGGCACTTCGCCAAATTCAGGAACGATTTTTTCGATCGGATCGACCGACAGCGTCGAAGCCACCATCGGCACACCAGTCTTAGCCGCAGCGCGGGCGGTCGCCAAGTCGCCATGGCCATCCTGCGAGCAAATGCCCAACACGCCGATCGGCGCCATGAAGATGGGGGTGGGGAACTTCTTGCCGAACATCTCGATGGATAAATCGCGCTTTGACCCATCGACCATCATGCGTGGCACGAGGCCCCACCGCTCGAAGGCGCTCACATTGAGATTCTGGGTCCGCTCGTCGCCGCAGCCCCCTTGCACGTAAGAGACGATCTCATCGGGCCAGGCTTCAATGGCCTTCTTTTCGAGCAGCCGCATATCAATCGGCAGCTTCGGCAGCACGCCGCGCAGACCGTCCAGGTAGATTTCCAACTCATAGTCACCGTACATCGGGTGCCGATCTCCTTGCGCAAGGACCAAATGCATGCCGTTCGGGGGGCGACAATGCCCGCGTTTGCTGAAAGTAATGTAGTGCGTCACAAGGCGGACCTGAAGTAGGCCGTTGCCGGCCGCCGCGCGCTGTGATCCCGCAGGGAATTGCGTTCTGGCCCGCTAGAGTACGCCGAGGCGCCATGACTCAATCGGTCACGGCACACATCGAATTCGGACAATTCACGTTGTGTCGCGGGCATTCAGCAATGATGCGCCTCGCGCCTACCGCCTCGACGTCCTGTGTGGCGCGCGCAGCTGCGGAGCGCGAACGAGCGCCGAGCTTTTAACGCGACGATGGTTACGCGAGCCGTGAAAAATTGCGCTTCGTGATCCAAATGCCGCATTGAGGGTAGCGCCCTGTGTGTTGGACTTTAAGCATGTGGGGGTGGTGTAATCTTCAGCTAACGTCAGGTGACGTTTTGATACTGTTAATCTTCCGTGAATTTTCTTGTAATCGATATGAAGAGCGATAAGCTAACCCCTCTGGAGACCGCCACTTCCCCTTCAAGAGGTATTAGCGATGCTACGTGCTCTTTGGTCTCTCATGCTGGTGCTGTCTTTAACCATTCCGGCCTACGATTGGAACTCTTTTGGCCACTCGACCATTGCGATCTTGGCCAGCTCTCAACTTTCAGACGCGAAAAAAGCTGCCGTCCTAAAGATTCTCAAGAAGCATCCCCATTACGCCGCGCATTTTGAGGCGCTGAGACCGCCTGGCGCTGATGAGGCCGAGTGGGCAATCTTCCAGGCGGCCACATGGCCCGATTATGTGCGCACCCCAAAGGACTTTCCCGGCGATCCAAGCACGCATCCGATTTACAAATTCCATCGCCCCGCCTGGCACTTTGTCAATTATCCCTACAGCCCCGGACAGGCGACGACCTCGCTGCCAGCAAGCCCGCTTCCCAGTTCGACCACCGTCCTGGAACAGATTCCGGCGAGCGTCGCCGCAATCACGGGCACAGCGGCCAGCGACAGCGGCGCGGCGCCAGGAATCAGCGACGCAGAAAACCAGGCCGTGCGGTTGTGCTGGCTGTTGCACCTGGTCGGCGATATTCATCAACCCCTACACGTAACGGCACTGGTTAAGGAACCGCTGTTTTCGGCGGCTCATCACGGCGACGAAGGGGGAAATCGCCTGGCGGTGCAGTTGAGCGCCGGGCAGTTTCCGATCCCTCTACATTCGTACTGGGACGGGCTGCTGGGCCCGGACCACGATCCACATGTTTATCAATCAGTGAAACAAGCGGCACAGGCTCTGGTCACTGACCGCGGGGGATTGTCCCCCACCGACTTTGCCGCTTTGTCCGCCAAGACACAGCTAAAGGACTGGGTTTTCGAAAGCTACCAGGCCGCGGTCGCCGCGGCGTATCTGGGCGGGGCGCTGCCCCTGGTTGTGTATACCGAGCACATGCATTCGGGACATGGCGTCCCGATCCTCGACGCGCAAGTGCAAAGCAAGGCCCAGGAAGTGGCGCGGCAGCGCGCCGCCTTGGCCGGTGCGCGCTTAGCAGCGCTATTGAACACTGCGGTCCCTTAATAAGCCAGGGACACTCCAGGCCACACCTTTCCCGCATAACTCTTGTGCAAAGGGTCAACTCATGCAGTCGTCGTCCTATGACCGAATCGCCAGTGCTGCCCTCGCCCGGGTCAATACACTCGACGCGCACGAACAGCGCCGCCGAGTAGAAAATGCCGTCAAGGGAGGCCATCCCATTGATGCTGATCCTGACATGACGCGGCGAGTGATGCGCGTCGCAACCGTCGCGGGTGTAAAGCCTGAGGACGCAGCGAAGCTCGTTACCGGTGTTGCTTCGACGGAATCCTTGGCCGGCGAAAACATGCTCGGCGCCGAGCGTATTCTGGGCGAAACCACCGATTTCGTCGGCGTGGCATTTCTCGATCTTGCGCGGGCCGCCTCGAGCTGCGTAGGCCGGGTCATCTTTACCGATGGTCGGCCGCAGGGGAGTGGCTTTTTGATTTCGGATCGCTTGTTCATCACCAACCACCACGTCATCGAAGACGTCGCGGCCTGCGCCGGCTTTCTGGTCGAATTTAACTATGAGCGCGATACGCATGCCAAGGCGCGTGTCGTCACCCGTTTCGCCCTCGATCCGCAGAGCTTCTTCCTCACACAATCGGCCGACGATCTGGATTACACCATCGTGGCGTTGGGCAAACGCGTCGTGGGGGCTGGCGAAGTTGCCGACTTCGGTTTTTGTCCGCTCTTCGACAGCGATGACAAACATGTGCTGGGCGAATTCGTCAATATCGTCCAACATCCGGACGGCGACTACAAACAGGTCGTGGTCCGCGAGAATCGCCTGGTGACTCGGCTGGAAAAAGTCTTGCACTACCAGGCGGACACATCCCCGGGCTCATCCGGCTCACCGGTCTTTAATGACCAATGGGAAACCGTCGCCCTGCATCATTGGGGTGGTCCGCATCTGCAAACAACGGGACGCGATGGCCAACCGGTCACCACAAATGTCAACGAGGGAGTGCGCATCAGCGCGATCGTCGATGAGTTGCAGCAGAGGCTGCCCACGCTTGCCAAGCCACAGCAAACTTTACTCTCGGCCGCGCTCAGTTTCAGCTTTCGCAACCCCAGTAGGGCCGACCTGGTATCATCCGTGGCCACGCCGCCTACCGCGCTTTCGGGCAACGTCCTTCCGCCGGCCCCGCAACCGCCTGGTCCCGTTGTGAACACGCGTAAGAATGAGAACGTCTCATCCTCGTCCACGGTCGAACAGCAGGCGGATGGTTCGCTGCGCTGCGTGGTGCCTGTCGAGATTGTGGTGAAGTTGGGCGGGGATAAAAACGGGAACGGTCAAACGGGCAACGTTCTCACCGTCAACGGCGCCCGCTCCGAGAAAGTCGCGCCGGACCCGAACTATCACAATCGTCGCGGATACGTGACCGATTTCCTGGGTGAATTCGACCTGCCGATGCCGAAGGTCACCAATCGGGCACTGGGCACACGCGCCAAAGTCCAGCTACCAGCCAGCGGCGATGATCCGTACGAGTTGAAATACGAGCATTTCAGCATCGTTATGAATGCCACGCGCAAAATGGCATTTGTCACGGCCGCAAACATCGACGGGCGGACCTCGAAACGGGTCGATCGCAAGTCAGGCAAGGTGAAAGACGACGCCAGCGGCGAAGCAGCACGTCGTGCGGCAGCGGCCGAAAGTGCGGACTTCGGGGCTGAAGCATCCGAGACCTGGTACGCGGATGACCGGATCGCCGACACGGCGCAAACTGACCAGTCCCTCTATTCCAACCAGCAGCCCCGCATGTTCGACCGCGGACATCAGGTTCGTCGCGAAGATCCTGTTTGGGGCAGAGTCGCCGAGGCCGAACGTGCCAATGCCGACACCTTTCATTTCACCAATTGCTGCCCGCAGCACAAGGATTTCAACGAGCGGGCTAAGTATTGGGCAGGGATCGAGAACTACGTGCTCGATAACGCGCGCGACGAAGAGGCGCGCGTCTGCGTCTTCACCGGCCCCGTGTTCGCCCGCAACGATGTGCGATATCGAGACGTCCGCGTGCCGGCGCAGTTTTTCAAGGTGATCGCGCGGGTCGAAGACGGTGAATTGAAAGCTACGGCATTTTTGGCCAGCCAGGCGGAACTCTTGGTGGACATCCCCGAGCGCATCGCAGGGATCGTGGCCGAAGATTTCAGCGACACAAGCAAAGTGCGCGAGTATCTGACTACGGTCGCAGAGGTCGAGGAAATCACTGGTCTCGACTTTGGTGAACTGCGCCACCACGACACACATCGGCCGGAAAGCATTACCGCCAACGTGCAACCGCTCACGAGCCTGGAGATGGCCTTGGGAAAGCGCTGCCGTCGCCCGCTGAGGGTTTGAAGCCCTGCTTCGCTCATGGCGGTGTGCTGACTGGCTCGCCGGTTGAGCACCGCCGCGGGCGCAAGGGGATCTCGGCCCGGCGCCAGGACGGCTGCCGATAAGGGAAAGTATCTCGCTGTGATCTCAAGTGGTGCGTACGCTCGGCGGCGTGGGCTGATTTGGCAATGCGCGGAGTTTGACCTTGTGGCTTCGTTCTGCGAAGTTGTCGTCCGACACGACGACTCCTCGACGAGGTCCGCGACATGCCCCAAGTATTCCGCGCCGGCGATTGGCCGTTCCGATTTCTACACTGCGTCAGCGTTTTGTTCCTTGTGGCGACTGGGCTGTCGTCGCCGGGTCATGCGCGGGAGGGGGAGACCACTACCACACGGCCGAAGCCGAATATCGTCGTGATCCTGGCAGACGACCTGGGATGGTCAGATCTGGGCTGCTACGGCGCCGACCTGCATGAAACACCCCATCTTGATCGATTGGCCACTTCCGGTTTGCGCTTCACCGAAGCTTATGCCGCGGCCCCGGTTTGCACTCCCACGCGCGCCGCGCTCATGACCGGCAAGCACCCCGCACGCTTGCACATGACGATCTGGCGCGAGGCGACCTTCGAGCGGGTGGACGACCAGTTGCTCGTTCCGCCGGCCGCCCGGGCTGATATGCCTTTTGGGGAAACTACGGTTGCCGAAGCACTGCGTGAGGCAGGTTACCTGACCGCGCACGTGGGAAAATGGCATCTGGGAGATGCCGGCCATTTTCCGGAAGCGCATGGTTTCGACCTGAACATCGCGGGCAATCACTGGGGAGCGCCCGCGACTCACTTCTTTCCCTATCGAGTGCCGGAGAACCGTGAGCGTCGCTACGTGCCAGGATTGCCGTGGGGCCGAGCAGGGGAATACCTGGCTGACCGATTAACCGACGAAGCAATCAAGGTCATGGAGCAAGCCGGTGACCGCCCATTTTATCTCAACCTATGGAATTACGGCGTGCATACGCCGATCGAAGGCAAGCCGGCCGATGTCGAGCACTTTCGCGGCCAGTTAAAGCCCGGCGAAAAACACCAGAACCCGACATACGCCGCGATGGTCAAAAACCTTGATGACAACGTAGGCCGCCTCGTGCAGTTCTTAGAGGCGACCGGTCGCGCGCAAAATACGCTTCTCGTCTTTTCGTCCGACAACGGCGGTTACATCAACGTTCCGCGACAACAAACTTTGCCCGTGACGAATAACGCACCATTGCGCTCGGGCAAAGGCTCGCTCTATGAAGGGGGAATTCGCGTACCGCTGCTCGTCCGTTGGCCAGGGCACACACCGAACCAGGCGGTGACGCACGAGCCGGTTGTGACCACCGATCTATATTCCACGCTACTCGCGGCGGCCGGTGCTAAGCGCGCTTTGGATGACCAACAGCGGATGGACGGCACAGACCTAACTCGGCTACTTGCCGATCCGCAGGCCCGCTTGGACCGAACACATCTTTACTGGCATTACCCACACTACTACCCAACATCGACCCCCTGTAGCGCGGTGCGGAATCGTGATTGGAAGCTGATCGAGTTCTATGAGACCGGCAAGGTTGAGCTCTACCGCTTGGCTGATGATCTTGGCGAAACACACGACAGAGCCGCTGATCAGCCAGAAATTGCCAGTCAGCTACGAGAACAGCTGCACGGCTGGCTCAAGTCGGTCAAAGCGCAGCTTCCAGTGCGCAACGACAAGCTTCCCGCAGGTTAACGTACAGGCCAAGAAACTCCCCGTGCCTCGCCGCGGCGAATTCGTCATTTTTCAATTTAAAGGACCTGGCTCCCATGTCGAATCAATGGATCACGTCTCGGACTGCAGGAAACGTGCGCATCGTCACCATTAATCGCCCGGAAAAGCGCAACGCCCTGACACCGCAAATGATGGACGATCTGGCCGCGGCTGTACGCGCGGTCGACGACGAGCCGCAAATTCGCGCTGTCGTCGTCACGGCCGAAGGTCCGATTTTTTCCGCGGGTATTGATGTCATGTCACTGGCCGAAAGCCAGGGGAATGTCGGCGAGCAGAATCCGGCGCGGTGGCTGCGCCGCTTTGCCGAACGTCTGCAACACGATCTGGATGTGATCGAGGCGACGGAAGTGCCGGTCATAGGCGCGTTGCAGGGTCAGGTCGTTGGGATGGGGCTGGAACTTGTCTTATCCTTCGACCTGCGCGTGGCCAGCGAAGAGTGCAAGTTTTCCATTCCCGAATCGCGGATGGGACTGGTCGCCGACGTGGGCGGGACGACACGTTTGAGCCGCGTAGTCGGCCCCAGCAGGGCGAAAGACATGTTACTGACCGCGCGCTCGATCGATGCCCAGGAAGCCCTGCAGTGGGGATTGGTGAATCGCGTCGTTCCAACGGCACAGTTGACCGACGCCGCGGTAAAACTGGCCGAGCAGATTGCTCAAAACGCGCCTCTGGCGGTCGGCCTGGCAAAACTGATTGTGGACCAGGGAGATGGTCTCGATAAGCGCACCCAGATGGCATTCGAACGTTGGGCGCAGAGCCAGCTCATTACCTCGGCCGACGTCCAAGAGGCTGTGATGGCTTTTTTGAGCAAGCGTCCGGCGAAATTCGAGGGACGGTAAGCCGTTTGCTGTTCGAACCCCCGGGGGCAGCCTACCTGGCCCAGGACGAAGGGCTTTTCTCGCGAGATCTGCGCATGACTTCGCTTGCCAAGCGCGCGATCAAAGGCTTATTGGGCTTCCAGTTGTTCGTGGCCATGCTGCTCTTCGCGGCGGCGGGCACGTGGCAGTACTGGCCGGGCTGGCTGTATTGGTCTCTGTTTGGCCTCTGCAACGCCGCGAATTCCCTCTATTTTGTGCGGTACGACCCTGCCCTGGTCGAACACCGCATGGCGGTCGGGCCGCTGGCCGAGCCGCGGCGGGCCCAAAAGATTATTCAAAGCCTGATGTCCGTTTTGCTGTGCTCGATGTACATCATCGGCGGGCTCGATTGGCGATTCAGCTGGTCGCGCGTTATTTGGCCGATCGTGATTCTTGGAAACGTGCTACTGGTCTTGTCCTATGTAGCGATTTTCGTGGTCTTTCGCCAAAATCGTTACGCCTCGGCCATCGTGGAAGTGCAAGCCGAGCAGCCTGTTATCGATCGCGGCTTGTACAGCCTGGTGCGGCACCCCATGTACACGGCATCGGTGTTGATGTTTGCTGGCACCGGACTGGCGCTCGCGTCTTATTGGTCTCTGCTGTTGATTGTTCCGATCGTTGGCTTGCTGGTCGCCAGAATTCTCGATGAGGAGCGTTGCCTGCGAGAGAGTCTTGTGGGTTACGACGGTTACTGTCAACGCGTGCGTTATCGCTTGCTGCCTGGGGTGTGGTAGTCGCCTTTCGTATTCTGCGAAACCTCGTCCCCAGCGGCGAAATCGCTGAGTCGATCCAAGGCGGCCGACACCCGGGCCGCGGCATCGTCGATGACCACTTCACGTTCATGACTGCAGAACTTGAACAGCGAGGGGAGCGCGAACCAATCCTGTGACTTGCGCGGTTCGGCGCTAGTCACGGGTTTGTAAGCCACTCGGCGTTCCACGCCCCCGGCGTCCGCCTCGTGCTGACGAATTTCCGGTGGGGCTTGTGCGAGTGCTAACTCCAGGGCCGCCTGCTGGGTCGGTTTGTCCCCTGCCAGGTGCAGTCCGACATAGAAGTGAGCCTGTCCGCAGGACTCCACCTTCTCGCCGAAATACCCCTTCTGCCGACCGAGAACTTCGGCCTGCAACTGTACCCAGTCGCCGCGCCAA
>CAMFLN010000015.1 GCA_945957305.1 uncultured Planctomycetaceae bacterium
CGCTTGATGGACGTCATTGGTTACGATCGCATCCTCGTCCCTGAACCTTCGACAGTCGTCATCACGGCGTTCGGTCTTGCTGGCCTTCTTGCCCGGCTGCAGCGACGCCGATCCCGCGCAAAAACCGTTACCGGCAAATCCCCATCGGCCGACAGGCGTCAGCCGCCCATCGGCGTGGCGCGCAAAGATCCGTGCAGGCGGGACGAATAACGCTCTGAGTCGAGCCCTCGCCCGCCTGACGCCGTCGCAGGAGCCTTTTTATGTACGCTTTCCGTTTAAGTCACTTGCTGGCTGTGGCGTGTCTGGTGCTGGGAGGGCCTGCTGCGCGCGCTGAGGAATATTCGCCCGAAGTACAGCAGCGGATCGCCGCGGTCGAACAAGGGCTGATTCCCGCGGTACGCGTCAAGGGGCACACCAAACCGCGCTCGATCGCTCAGCGGATGGCGGGGGACCATGTGCCGGGCTTGAGTGTCGCGGTCATCAACAACGGCGCGATCGAATGGGCCAAAGGGTACGGAGTGGCCGATGCCGACACGAAGTCTCCGGTCACGCCCGAGACGCTGTTTCAGGCGGCCTCGATCAGCAAGCCTGTGACAGCGCTGGCGGCGCTCAAGCTGGTCGATCAGGGACGGCTTGATCTCGATACCGACGTCAACAAGTATCTGCGTTCCTGGCACGTGCCGGAAAACGACTTTACGCGTGAACATGCAGTCGACCTGCGCGGACTGCTCAGCCATACGGCGGGTTTGACCGTGCACGGGTTCCCCGGATACGCCGTGGGAGAACCGCTGCCCACAGTGCCGCAAATCCTGGATGGCGCGAAACCGGCCAACACCGCTGCGGTGCGCGTCGACAAAACGCCAGGGCACGGCTTTCGGTACTCGGGCGGCGGAACGACGATCGTCCAGCTCATAATTACCGAGGTCACAGGGCGCGACTTTGCCGACGTGATGCGCGACACGGTTCTCCAACCGTTAGGGATGACCAAGAGTACGTACGCCCAGCCGCTGCCGGCCGATCGCGTGGCCGAGGCCGCCTCGGCACATGATGGAAAAGGACAACCGATCAACGGCCGCTGGCATGTGTACCCCGAGCAAGGGCCCGCCGGCCTGTGGACCACCCCGTCAGACCTCGCGCGCTATGCCATGGCGGTGCAACAAGCACAGCGCGGCGAGACCGACCAGGTCCTCAGCCCTAAACTGCTCGGCGAGATGCTTACTCCGCAGGGGGGCGGTCCGGTGGGATTGGGGCCGTTCCTCACCGAAAAGCGAAGCTTGCGCACCTTCGGCCACGGCGGACAAAACCTCGGCTTTTCGTGTCAGTTGATTGCGCTTGTTGATCGAGGGCAAGGCGCCGTGGTGATGACCAATTCGGACGTGGGGCAGCGCACGCTCCAGGAAATAATCAACGCCATCGCCGTGGTTTACGAATGGCCCGATTATCTGACGCCGGAGCGCGAAGCCGCCAGTTTTGACACGGGCCAGCTCGACAAGGTCGTCGGTAGCTACGCGTTGAATGTGGCAAGCGTGGCCACGATCTCGCGCCGCGACGATCAGTTGTTCGTCAAGTTTCCGCGGCAGCCCGAGATGGAGCTGTATGCGACTGCCGCTGCCGAGTTGGTTTCGGAGCAGCCTGACGTGCATGGTCGCTGCGAATGGAACACTGATGGCAGCGTGGCAGCAATCGTCTTTCAGCTTGGCGATCGCAAGATCCGGGCAAAGCGAGTGCCGTGAGCGTGCAGTCTTGGAAATATTACACCGCGTTGTCGTAACGCATGATCAGCACCGTGGCGGCCAGCACCACCGCGGCTCCGGCGAGTGCCAGCGGACTCATTCGCTCGCCCAGCATGACGCTGGCAATCAACACGCCAAAGAGCGGCACCAGGTACAGCGAAGCCGAGGCCACGGTGACTGGAATGTGTTCGAGCACGTAGAAGAACAGCAGCATCGAGACCGTATACATGAAAATGGCCAGAAAGGCGAACGCCAGCCACCCGCGCGTGTCGATCGCCGCAAGCGCCGACAGATCCAGCGGCTCGTACCACAGCAGGACCGGCAGGCTTGCCAGCGACGCCGTGATGTAGCTGTAGATCAATATCTCGACTTCGTGGAAGCGGGCCATCAGCCCTTTGCAGTACACGTTGTAGAAGGCTGATCCGAAACAGCCGACCAGGATCAGCAGATTCCCCAGCAGGTAATCTCGCTCGAAAAAGTCGCTGTTTTCCAAGTCGCGCACGCTCATCAGCGTGACGCCCACCAGGCCGATCACCAGGCAGGCAATCCGCAGTGGGGTCATTCGCTCGGCCAGCAGGAGCGAAGCCAGCACGGCGCTGAAGATCGGAATCAGCAGGTTCAGCACCGCTCCATTAGAGGCGAGCGATTGGATGACGCCCCACGTCATGCCCAGTTGGGCGAGCACCTGCCCGGCGACTCCGGCCACGGCGAACTTGCTCCAATCGGCCGCACTGGGCCAGCGCGCCGTCGGATCGCGACGACGCAACCGCACCAGCAAAGGGAGCAGCAAGAGTGTCGCCACGTAGAAAGGCAGAAACGTGATTGCGATCGGCCGGTCAGGCAGCTCAGCCTCGAGGAATTTGACCGCGGTCCCCTGTGCCGACCACATCAAACTGGCCGCCGCCAGAAGCAGCAAGAACCACAATCCACGCGCGCGGCGATCTACAGGAGGCGTGGGTCCATCGTCAGGCATAAGAAAACAATCCTCCCACTGGGCAGCAGTTCACCTGAAAGATCATTCGCTCAAGCTGCAACGAAGTTAACGAGGCTTCGGCGTGCCACTGCCGGCTCGTCCAGTAGGGGATATCATTCCACGCTTCAACGAATACTGCTGGACAAGCCAGCAGTGGCACACCTTCTCTTTTATTTTGCAACCCAGCGATGTTGTCTTTGGCAGCGTGCTGCACTGCACCTGCTACTTGCGACGAGCGGCGACCTCGGGATTGACCCAGGCTCGCAGCGGCTGGCCGGTGACCCCGGCGATCAGGTTATCGGCCGCGATCTCGGCCATGGCGTTGCGGCTCGATACGGTGGCGCTCGCGATATGCGGCGCGACGATGCAATTCGGCAGCCTGAGCAACGGATTGTCGGTGCGCGGCGGCTCGGGGTCAGTCACGTCGAGCCCCGCGGCGAAGATCGTTCCCTGCTGCAAAGCCTCGACCAAATCAGGTTCGACCACCAGCGGTCCGCGTGCTGTGTTCACAAAGACCGCGGTCGGCTTCATCTTCTTGAACGTCGCCGTATTGAACATGCCGCGCGTCGTGTCGTTCAGGTCGGTGTGGACCGAAATGAAGTCGGACTCGGCCAGCAACCGGTCGAGGTCGACGCGCGTGGCCGACAATTCCTTTTCGGCCGTCGCATTGGGGTGCAGGTCGTGATACAGCACCTTCATTCCCCAACCGCCGTGGCAACGTTTAGCCATGGCAAAGCCGATGCGTCCCATGCCCACGATGCCGATCGTGCGGCCAACCAGGTCCTGCCCGATATGCCCCAGTGGCTCCCAGGTCTTCCAATGCCCTTGCTCGGCGTACTTTTGCGATTCGACAATCCGCCGAGCGGCGGAAATCAACAGCGAAAAAGCCATGTCCGCCGTGGCGTCGGTCAGAACGCCGGGGGTGTTGCCGACACAGATGCCGCGCTCTGTGGCAGCTGGAACGTCGATATTGTTGAAGCCCACCGCGTAGTTGCTGACAACCTTCAGTCGCGGCGCGGAGTCAAGCAGCGCGCCGTCGATGCGCTCGGTCAACAGCGACAACAGGCCGTCGCACCCGGCAACCCGCTTGCGCAACTCGTCGGCCGAGGGCGGCAGCGGCTCGCTCCACACATCGGCGTCGCACGCCTCGCGAACTTTCTTTAAACCGGCCTCGGGGATGAGCCGGGTGACAAACACTTTGGGCTTGGGCATGGCGGATTTCACTGCACTACGGGGAGGATACGGGGCAGAAAACGAGAATTCCCCAGCATACCTGGGCAATCGATGGCGACAACGGTCCCCCCACGACCAGGTCTCGCCTGGTAGGGCTGTCAGAAACGCACAGCGGGCCGAATTTAACCGCTCGGCCTGTTAGGCCTCGGCACGCTCAATGCGGGATTATGGGGGCGCCGGCGATTCTCGCGGCGATCGTCCCCTGCCGTGCGATCCTGAATCGTTCGCCCGTCGACGTTTGGCAACCTCCATCGTCATGAGGCGCCCTTGTGGACATGTCCACAAATGGGCATTTAGAATTAGGAGGTTTTGCAATTCTGAAGTAAGTCGGCGGCGCCATGAGCATGCCAACTTCCACCGGCGACACACCAGTCGTACCCGCCTTAGGATCGGCGGATTTTCAGGAGTTCATTCGCGAGCAATCTCGCTCGGCCTGGGATCGCGCTCTGTCGATGTGGCTGGTTCGGATCCCCATCGCGGCGTTTGCCTTGCTTTACGGCATTCTTGCGATTCTCGTAGTTCTGAAGGACAGCCCAGATGGTCCACTCACCCGCATCTTTAACGCCGCTTGTACGCTCGGCTTTGCCCTCTATTTTGGCTCTATCGCAGTATTAGGTCGCTCGCGTCCGATAAAACGCCCCCGGCACGGTTGGAATATGCGCCGCATTCGATGGACTTGTGCATTTGTCGCGTGCGCACTGGCAGCACTGCTGTTCATTGCGGTCGTCTACCGCCTGGATCATCCACCGTTTGACCGCCACGCGGAGCAAGAGTCGGGACGACTACTGCGAGAGGTCAATTCGCATTCCTATGGCGATCCGTGGGCGGCATTCTGTGTGCCGATGTGGATCACGGTCGAATTGACTTGGTTTGCACTCACTGGGCATGCATCGCCGGTGGTCGCCTATTTAAAAAGAAAGTGGCAGACCGCCGCAAGAAGCACTGACGTTCACAGTGCAGCATCTAGACGACCCGGTTAGGAAATACAGCCCTAGGCGGGCTTCTCGGGCGTCTTAGGTGCCTCAGCCGGCTTCGCTTCTTCCTTCGGAGGCTCGGGCTTCTTCTCTTCCGGCTTCGCCGCTTCGGCAGGTTTGGCTGCCTCGGCCGGTTTGGCCTCTTCCGGCTTCTTTTCTTCGGCCTTCGCGGGCTCGGCGGGCTTGGCCGGTTCAGCCGGCTTCGCCTCTTCCGGTTTTGCGGCTGCTTCGGCGGGCTTGGCTGGCTCGGCCGCCTTCGCCGCATCGGCGGCTTGTGGCGCCGCGGGCTGAGCTGCGGCGGGGGCAGTGCGCGGGAAGACCTCTTGGAACTCCAGCTTCTGCACGAACTTCACCAACCGGGCACCGTCCCCTTGGCTCCCCACGGCCAGAGCTTGACCATTAGGGGCAAAAGCCACGCTCCAGACCGTACCTTCAAGGCCGCCGAACGTGCCCATCTCTTGGCGGCTGTCGACGTTCCACAGCTTGGCGCTGTGATCGTGGCTGCCGGTGGCCAGAATTTTGCCGTCGGGCGAGAAGCGAATGCTGGTCACCCAATTCTTATGTCCAGCGAGCGCTGCCAGTTCCTTGGCCGTGGCGACATCCCACAGCTTGGCCGTGCGATCCGCACTTCCCGAGGCGAGCAGCTTGCCATCGGGCGAGAAGGCGACGGCGTTGACTCCATCGGCATGCCCTTCGAGCTTGGCTTTACTCGTCCCGGCGGCGACGTCCCACAATTGCACGGTCTTGTCGCCGCTGGCCGTGGCCACGGTCGCGCCGTCGGGTGAAAAGGCGATGCCCCCCACGGTGCCGGTATGACCGGCGAAGGCCTTCACTTCCGCCCCCGTGTTCGGATCGAGCAATTTGGCCGTCATGTCTTCACTGGCGCTGGCCAGCAGTTTGCCGTCCGGCGAAAAGACCAGGGCCGTGATCCAATGCTTGTGCGGTTGGACCGAAGCTTTTTCCTTGCCGCTTTCCAGGTCCCACAGCTTGAGGATGCCGTCGTAGCTGCCGGTGGCGAGCGTCTTGCCATCGGGCGAGAAGGCCACGGACCAGACGGCGCTTTGATGACCGTCGAGCTTGGCCTTTTCCTTGCCAGTCGCGACGTCCCACAGTTTGACCTCGCCCGGCCGGTACAAGAGCGTCTGGCCGCCGACGGTGGCGAGCGTATTCCCGTCGGGCGAGTAGGCCAGGGCCGTGACCCAATTGCGGTTTGTCGCGAGCGTGGCGGGCTCGTCGGCCAAGGCGTGCGGCGTCCACAGGCTGAGCAGGGCGGCAATCGTGACAAGACCGAGGACCATTTGCTGGTCTTTTGGCTGGTAGCGGCGGGGCATGGGATGTTCTCTCCAAGACGCGCGGATGGTGGGCGGTGTGCGGAGGGCCCGTCGGGCAGACCCGACCCACCGCTAGGTTTGACCTGGATATCGTAACTATCGTAATCCGTATTCCGGACGTTCGCTACGACGATCCGCCACCCAAATCGCCTGCGGAATCCTTGTTCTGCGGGGCGGTAAGTCTAGAATCATGGGTTCCAGCCGCACTCACGTGGGTGCGCCAGCAGGAACAGTCACCGCAGGAGTGTAGCGACCCATGTCAGGACCGATTGTGCGATCCGGCCCCAGCCCCGAGTTTTCCAAGAATTGGGACAGCGTCTTCGGCGGCAAGAAGAAGAGCGCGGGCACCACGGCCAAGAAGACCAAGGCGCCGGCCCAATCGGCCAAGAAGGCGGCAGCCAAGACGGCGAAAAAAGCTGCGAAGAAGAAAAAGTAGCGCTGATTCGCGCACTGTGAACTCGTTGCCGGGGCGTAGCAGGCGCTCTTCTTACGCCTATCAGGAGAGGACCTGCGGCGCACGGACAACGAGTTGTCCGTGCCACCCCCGCGAATTGTCCGCCACCCCCGCGAGCCGCTTCCGCGGTAAAAATAAAAGACCCTGGACAAGCACAGGGCCTGTCCAGGGTCCGTTTATGAGCAAGGTGTGCTTCTGGCAGTCGGCGTCGCGGAGGTGCGACGAGCTGCAATCGGCACTCGTTGTTACTTGTCGTCCGCAGGCTTTGCGTCCTTGCCGTCGCCGCTTTTGCCTTGGCGAACGATCACCTTTTCTTCGACCTCTTGGGTGATCTCGCGGTTGGGGGCGGTGATGGCAATGACCTGCTTCTGCACGCCCTCGGTCTTCAAGGTGCGGCCCGAATCGATATCGAAGTAGATGGTCATGGCGCCGTCTTGCTCTTCGATCTCGATGTCGACTTGCGATTCTTCGGCCGGCTCAAACGTGATCTCGGTCTTGGCCGCGATCTTCTGAATTTCGTGCCCTTCGGCCGAAGACTTCTCCGAAGTCGAGTACGTGACCGCGGTTTTCTTTACGCCCGCGCCGCGCATTTCTTCCTCGAAGTTCTGCGACCAGGTGATGTCAGGGCTCACGGCCTTTTCAGGAAGCGGTACCACCGAACGGGTGATCATTTCCTTGATGCTGGCTTCGGACAGACCGCCCATCATGCCCCCCATGCCGCCGCCACCGCCGCGACGTCCGCCACCGCCGCCACCTTGTTGCTTGGCGAGTTGTTCCTTGACCTTCTCGGGCAGCGTAATATCGCTGACCTTGCCGGCCGCCGTGGCCTTGAGCGTGAAAGTGCCGCCGACCAGCGACTCGATCATCGGACCCATCATGTCCCAGATTTGGCCCTGGCCGCTCCCTGCCTTTTGCGAGTCATAGTCCAGACCGCCTCCCAAAGGCGAATCCATCTTCATCTGGATGCGGTCGACCGTTTGCTCGATCGTGGCGGTACCATCGCCGTCGACCGATTTCACTTTCCAGCTGGTGTCGAAGATCATGCTCGACTTGATTTCGATCAACGAGCCGCTGAGATCGATCTTGCGCTCAGTCTCGTTGTCCATGACATAGTTGTAGGCATCCCCTTCTTTGAACTTCCAACGCAACACATGCTGCGCGTGGGCCGACGCGGCAGTCAGCAAGGTACTGGCCGCGACGGCAAGCAGCAGCAACAACCGCCGATGAAACTGAGAACAGCACATAACGTTCGCCTTTCGTGTTTTGAGTGGACCGACGCTCGAGTTTCCGAACTTCCAAGTACGTGTCGCAATCACCCACCACGCCCGGGCCATCATCTGCAAGAAGGCATTGACCGCCGTGTGCCTTGTGTCGTTCCAGCGAAGCGATGCAGAACGCGAGCCCATATTTTCATTTTCCGCCGTGGCCGGCCGCAGGCCGGTCCGGGGCTAATTGTATCCCTCGCTACACGTTACGCAATCGCGGGACCTACCGAGTGCTGGACGGCGGCCCGCTAGCTACCATCCCGCCCGGCTACGCTGCTCGTGGCTCATCGAGTCCTTACAACCCCCGCGCGGTGCGACGACGCGCATGCTGTGCTACAACGTGGCACATGCCGCGAGAGCCGAGAATCTCCTGCGGACAAAAGTTCGCCGAGGCATTCTGTCACCCACGGATCGGAGGTTGCGATGAACGTAGAGGGGAAGGGGGCTATCGTCACCGGCGGTGGCACAGGCGTCGGACGTGCGACCGCTCTGGATCTGGCGCGGCGCGGCTGCGCCGTGCTGATCAACTATTCACGATCGAAGGACGAAGCCGAGCAAACGGCCGCCGACATTCGTGCCCTCGGCGTGCGCGGCGTGGCCGTGCAGGCTGACGTGGCCGACGATGCCGCTTGCCGCGCAATGGTCGAAACGGCGGTGCGCGAGTTGGGACGTCTGGATGTTTTGGTCAACAATGCCGGCACGACGCGCTTCATCCCGCACGATCGGTTGGAAGACGTCACAACCGAGGATTGGGAACGCATCTTCGCCGTGAACCTGCACGGCCCGTTTCAATGTGCGCGGGCCGCGGCGGCGGCGATTCGCGCCGGCGGCGACGAAGGAGAGATCGTCAATGTCGCGAGCGTGGCAGGCATCGCGGCCATGGGAAGTTCGATTCCCTACTGCGCCTCAAAAGCGGCGCTGTTGAATATGACGGTGGCGCTGGCGAGGGTCCTCGCGCCCAAGATTCGCGTCAACGCCGTGGCTCCTGGCTTTATCGAGGGGCGCTGGCTTAAAGGAGGACTGGGGGCCAATTACGATGCCGCGCTCAAGCTGTACGAAGACAAATTGCCGCTAGGGCGCGTGTGCCAGCCCGAGGATGTGGCAGCCGCGATCGTGAGTTTGATCACCGGCTCGGACACCGTGACCGGACAAACGATCGTCTGCGACAGCGGCATGTTGATTGCCGATTTCGTCGCGCGATCCAAGCCGCGCACTTGAATGTCAACTCCCGGAGAACTCTTTGATGCCTGACGATCATTTGTTCGACGAAACCGAATTGCAGGCCGAACTGGCCCGGCTGCCTGGCTGGGAGGTTCGCGACGGCTGGCTGCGTCGCAAGTATCGCACGCCCGGCTGGCCGCATACGCTGCTCTTGGCGAATACGATCGGTTACCTGGCCGAGGCGGCGTACCACCACCCGGACTTGTCGCTGGGTTACGCCGAGGTGACGGTGAAACTGCAAACGCACCGGGTCCGCGGCATCACGGCCCACGATACGGAATTGGCCGCGAAAATCGACGAAGTGGTGCTGTGGAAGCCCTCCGGCGGGGCGTTGGAAGGATTTCCCAAAACTTGGGTCCATTGATTGCGTAAAAGGAACAGGCGGCCAAGCAGTCTTAATCCGCGCCTGCTGTTTCAGCCGTCAACAAGTATCCAGAGAGGTCGCGTACATGCGTTCTGCCTGCCGTTTTCGTGTCGTGATGTTGGCCTTGTTGGTCGCCGGGTCGCTGTCGCGTTCCACCATGGCCCATGCGGAAGGCGACACGCCGAGCGCGGCGTTGACCAGGTTGTTTGCAGAGAGCTGGGACTTCGCATTGCGTGAAGATCCGCTCTTTGCCACGAGCGTGGGCGACAACCGCTTCAACGACAAACTGCCGCGCGAGACTCTGGCCGATCAGCAGCGGCGTTTGCAAGCCGAACGGCAATTTCTTGCGCGTTGGGCGAAGATACCCCGCGATCAACTTTCGCCAACGGAACAGGCGAACTACGACATCTTTGGCCGCATCAAGCGCGACGCGATCGCCGAATACGAATTTCAAGCGAACTTGATGCCGATCACCAATCGCGGCGGCTTCCATACCTCGTTCCCCGAACTGCCGCAGGACGTGCCGCTGGCGAACGTAACCGACTATGAGAATTACATCGCGCGGCTGAACGGCTTCTCGCAATTGGTCGACGACAATATCGAGTTGATGCGCGCCGGCATGAAGGCGGGCATGGTCTTGCCAGCTGTCTCGATGGTTGATTTTGACAAAGCCATTCGCCCGCACGTCGTTGATGAGCCGTCCGCGAGTTTGCTCGACAAACCGTTTACGAAATTTCCCGATGCGATATCGACCGCCGACCAAGCGAGACTGACCGCTGCCGGGCGCCAGGCGATCGCAAACAGCGTCGTGCCAGGCTATCGAAAGTTGCTCGACTTCCTGGCCAAGGAATACGTTCCGGCGTGTCGGCAGCAGGTCGGCGCGAGCGCGCTACCGCAGGGGCGCGAGTTTTACCGCCATCGCGTGCGGCAATTCACCACCTTGGATCTCGATCCGCAACAAGTCCACGACACCGGTATGTCGGAAGTGCGGCGTATCAAGGCCGAAATGCAGGACGTGATCAAGCGGGTCGGTTTTCAAGGTGACTTCAAGGCCTTTGTCGAGCACCTCCGCACCGATCCCCAGTTCTATGCCGACTCGCCCGAGCAGTTGCTCAAAGAAACCGCCCTGGTACTAAAACGGATGGACGGCGAATTGCCCAAGCTGTTCGGAAAACTGCCGCGAACCCCTTATGGAATCCGTGAAGTCCCTGATTTCATCGCCCCGCGCACGACGACAGCTTATTACCAACCGCCGGCGGGTGACGGCAGCCGGGCCGGTTTCTATTACGTCAACACGTACAACCTGAAGAGCCGCCCACTGTTTGAAATCGAGGCGCTCTCGTTGCACGAGGCCGTGCCGGGTCACCACCTGCAAATTGCACTCGCGCAGGAGCAGGCCGAGGTCCCGCCGTTTCGCCGCTTTGCTCATTTCACCGCCTTTGTCGAGGGGTGGGGCTTGTACGCCGAACGCTTAGGGCTCGAGGTGGGCTTCTACCAGGATCCGTACCGCGATTTCGGCCGGTTGAGCTACGAAATGTGGCGCGCCTGTCGTCTGGTGGTCGACACCGGCATGCATTATTTGGGCTGGACGCGCGAGCAGGCGATTCAGTTCATGGCCGATAACACGGCCCTGTCGCTGCACAACATCACGGCCGAGGTGGATCGTTACATCGCCTGGCCCGGCCAGGCCGTGGCTTATAAAACGGGGGAGCTGAAAATTCGCGAACTTCGCCGGCTGGCCGAGGAGCAATTGAAAGACCGCTTCGACGTCCGCGAGTTTCACGATGTGGTCCTGGGGGCGGGTGCCCTGCCGCTGGAAATGCTCGAAGCCAATGTGCGCGCATGGCTGGCCAAGAAGTAACGCGTTTAGCCGTGTGCGCCGCAGACGCCTGCGGGAGACCGGGTTTGGACATTCCCTTCCCGGCTAAGCAGCCACCCGGCGGGTCGAAGGGGGGCCGGCGCGATGATCCGGCAGAGATGCTGCGAAATCGCCATTTTTGCGCGACAAAAAGTTGCAAAATGTAGGTTGGCCTCTTAAGATGCGCTTGGCGCGGCGGCGGTGTTTCTTTGCGCCCATTCTCTGCAACCGCCATCTGCTGCAACCGCTATTTTCTCCGGGGGTCACGAAGATGAGTTCACGCTGCGCTCTGCCATTGGCTTTGGCGTTGATCGTTGGTTTTACCTCTGAGGCGGCAGCGGCCGAAAAACAGGGGGCCATCGGCGCCAAGGTCGCCCCGTTTTCGGCCAGCGACTTCCGCGGCAAGACGCACGCGCTGGCCGATTACGCCGACTCGCCCGTCGTGGTGCTGGCGTTCCTGGGAGTCGAATGCCCCCTGTGCAAGATGTACGGACCGCGGCTGGAAGAATTGTCGAAACAATATGCGGAAAAGGGTGTGAAATTCATCGGCATCGACCCGAATCGCCAGGACTCGCTCGCCGAGATGACGGCCTACGCGCGCCAGCACGGCATCGAGTTCCCACTGCTGAAGGACCTGAACAACACGATTGCCGATGCCCTGGGCGCCGAGCGCACGCCCGAGATCGTGGTGCTCGATAAAGAGCGCGTGGTGCGTTATCGCGGGCGGATCGACGATCAATACGGTTTTCAATCCGGCACAGGCTACGCTCGTCCACGCGTCAGCCGGCGCGACCTGGTCGAGGCGCTCGATGAGTTGACCGCCGGCAAGCCCGTTAGCCAGCCAAGCACCGAGGCGGTCGGCTGCTTGATTGGCCGTGTACGTCCAGTGAATGAAAAGGGAACGGTCACCTACTCGGAACAGATCGCGCGGATCTTTCAAAATCGCTGCGTGGAATGCCATCGCGAGGGGCAGATCGGACCTTTTGCCCTGACCAGTTACGAAGAGGCCGCTGGCTGGGCCGGGATGATCGAGGAAGTCGTGCGTGACCAGCGTATGCCGCCGTGGCATGCCGATCCTCATTTCGGCACGTTCGAAAACGATTCGAGCCTGACCAAGGAAGAGAAAGAGCAGATTTACACCTGGGTTGCCAACGGCGCGCCGGAGGGAGATCCCAAGAAACTGCCCGAGCCGCGCAAATTTCCCGGCACCTACATGATGCCCTACGAGCCGGACCTGATTGTGCGGATGGCGGACGAGCCCTTCGACGTGCCGGCCGAAGGAACGGTGGAATACAAGTATTTCATCGTCGACCCCGGCTTTACCGAGGACAAATGGGTGAAAGTCGCCGAGTGCCTGCCCGACAATCGCGAGGTCGTGCATCACATCATCGTTTTCATCCGTCCGCCCGAGGGGACGGCCAAGGGAATCGAAGCGTTCGGCCACTTGACCGGTTATGCGCCTGGCACGCGCCCGCACGTCTTGCCCGAGGGCATGGCGAAATTCGTGCCGGCCGGATCGAAGCTGGTGTTCCAGATGCATTACACGCCGAACGGCACGGCGCAAAAAGATCGCAGTGCCGTGGCGATCAAATTCGAGGATGCCAAGAACGTGAAGTGGCGTGTCGCGACGATCGGCGCTTCGAACACTTCGTTCTCGATTCCGCCGCACGCCGACAATCATCCCGTCGAATCGCAGCAGCAATTTGGCAGCGATATTCAACTCTTGTCGCTATTCCCGCACATGCACCTGCGAGGCAAGGCGTTTCACTATGAAGTGACCTATCCGGACGGGAAGAAGGAAGTCCTGCTCGACGTGCCGCACTATGACTTCAACTGGCAGAACAGCTTTATCTTTAAGGACATCAAGACCCTGCCGAAGGGGACCACGCTTAATTGCGTGGCGCATTTCGACAACTCGGAGCACAATCTGGCCAACCCGAATCCTGACGAGACCGTGCGCTGGGGGGATCAGACCTGGGAAGAAATGATGATCGGTTGGTACGACATGGCCGTGCCGGTGGATGCTTCGCTGGCCGAGGCTGTGCCGGAAAGATTGAACCGCCGCCGCAATCGTGATGCAGAGCGGAACCAGGA
>CAMFLN010000016.1 GCA_945957305.1 uncultured Planctomycetaceae bacterium
TTCTATAGCATTCCGCGCGACCAGGCGCGCTATGCCGCGGATCCGGAGGGGGCCTTGCGCGAAGCACGCGTCGTGGCCCCGCCCGGCTCGCGACAACGCGCCTTGTTCGAAAATCGCGTCAACAGCAGCGAGCCGATGGCCACGTTTGCCTTGGCCAATTCCCTGGCCGGATTCCTGGTTCCGTGGCTGACGGTCTCGGTGGGCATCTGTGCCGTGGCCGCTGCTCACCGCGTTACCACTCCGCGCGTCTGGTTGCCGGCGGCCGCCTGCGCAGTCGTCATCATGGGATGCTTGATTTTGACCAAAAGCCGCGCCGCGTATTTGGCCTGTGCCGCGGCCAGCGGTGCGCTGGGCTTGTGGACCGTTGCCGCGGGAAGCCGACTTTCCGCCCGGTGGATCATTGTCCCTGTACTTCTCGTGGCGCTCTTGCTGGCGGGGGCGATTGGCATCGGCGCCATCGATCGGGAAGTCGTCAGCGAGGCGGGCAAATCGCTCGGCTACCGCTGGCAATACTGGCAGGCGACTTGCCGGATGATTCAGGACCATCCCTGGTTCGGCTGCGGCCCGGGAAACTTCCAGGGCTATTACACGCAATACAAACTGCCCGAGGCCAGCGAGACGGTCGCCGATCCGCATAATTTTATTTTGGAAGTCGCGGCCACTGCCGGAGTTCCCGCCGCATTGGCACTGTTGCTGACCATAGCAATGATCGCAACGCGCGTTCTCGTGACCTTGCGCGATCGCCGCAGTGCGGTCGACCCCGTCGACGAAGACGTTGTCCAAGCGACAAGTGCTACGCCGCAGATTTACCTGGGCGCCGCCGCAGGTGTACTCTTGGCTCTGGCCCTCAGTCCGCTGGCGATTGTAGGAATCAGTGTCGCGGCCGGTGTCGCGACTCTCTTGATCGGCGGAGTCGTTATTTTCGCTCTCGACGCCTGGGTAGGCCGGGCGCTCCTGCCGATATTGATATTGCTCATCGCGGCGCTTGCGCTGTTTTTGAACCTTTTGGCCGGAGGTGGAGTCAACTATGCCGGCGTCATCGGCAGTTGGTGGCTGTTGGCTGGATTGATGCTGGCGAGCACGGATCGCGCACGGCACTTGCCGCGAGGCGCTGCCATTGGCGCGCTGGCGATTTTTGCCACGCTGGCCGGTTGCTTTTTCCTGACCGTTTACCAGCCGGTGCTAGCCTGCCACGCCGCGCTCGCTCAGGCAGACGTGGAATCACTGCAGGCGGAAAAACACTTGCGTGACGCGGCCCTCGGCGACCCTCTAAATGCCGAGCCGCTCAGCCGCCTGGCCATGCTCGAATGGTTGCATTTGCAACAGCATCCGTCGGAAGCAACGTTTGCGCGTTTTGCCCAATACCTGGACCAGGCACAGCAGCTCGATCCACATGCCGCCCCCCTGGCCGAGTTGAAGGGGGACATCTGCCTCGACGTTCACCGACGTTCGCAAAGCCCCCACGCTTTGCCCATGGCCGCCGCCGCTTACCAGCGCGCCGTAGAGCTCGATCCGACGAACAGTCTGGATTGGGCGAAATGGGCTCTCGCGCTGTCGCTGGGTAAACAAACGGCCCAGGCCAAGGCCGCTGCGGACGAAGCGCTCCGTCTCGACGCTCAAACCCCCCACGCCGATCAAAAGCTACCGGGCACGATGCTCGAACAACTGCGGCCGCTGCGGTAGAGGACACTGCACAAGGGTCGAGAGGCAAGGGAACCAGCGCCAATCGCCCTGATTTGAAGCGGCTCTGGGGCCGCGTTAAAATTGACACATCAGGTCGATTCTCTTTCAGCTTCTCTTGCTCTCTTCTTTTTTTCTATGTCGCAAGCTCGTAAATCCACGAAAGTCTGGGGCCTGGCATTCTTCGCGGTGCTCCTGGGCTTGTCGCTGGGCACACTGTCGGCGCTGCTCGAGGCGGATGCGTTTTCCACTTCCCCGCTCGAAGTCGAATTGAGCGATGCAGGTCGTCTGGAGCGTCCGGACTTGCCAGCTCTCCCCTCGCCGCACGGTCCGCAGCCGCGGCTGGTCGTCGATTCGCCTCACTTCTATTTCGGTCGCATGGAGCGCAAGGCTACGGGGCGGCACACGTTTGTCTTGAAGAATGTGGGAGACTTTCCCCTCGTGTTGCGCAAGGGAAAAACCAGTTGTAAATGCACACTGAGCGAATTGAATGACACCGAAGTTCCGCCGGGCGGCTCGACCGAAGTCACCTTGGAGTGGACGGCCAAGACCTACGAGAGTCTGTTTCGCCAGGACGCCACGATTTTCACTAACGATCCCCGGCGACAGATCGTGACCCTGACCATCGAAGGCCTGGTGATCGATTCATTACAAGTGAACCCGCCCGAGGTTGTCTTTTCGAACCTCACGGCCGACGAATCTTCTTCAGCCAAGACGCGCGTCTTCACGAGCCTGGCGGATGAACTAAAAATCGTGGGGCACACCTGCGACAACAAGGAGACTGCTGACCTGTTTGATGTCAGCAGCGAAGCGTTGCCCAAGGATGCCATGCCCACCGGCATGCTCAGCGGGGTGGAAGTCACCGTCTCGATCAAACCGGGACTGCCCCCCGGTAGCATCCAGCAAAAAATCTTCCTGCAAACGAACTTGCCCCAGGAGGTGCCCGATGCCGAGATCAAGATCGGAGGGCGCATCGGCAGCCCCATCCTCGTTGTCGGGCGTGAGTGGGATCAGGATAAGGGGGTGGTGCGTTTAGGAACCATCGATAGCGCTAAAGGAACCACACGCCAGCTCAAGCTGATGATTCGCGGCCAGCACCGCCAAGAAATCGAACTCGAGGCGCCGCAGGTCCGCCCTGAACTGCTCAAAGTCACCTTAGGCAAAAGAGAGGAACTAGGAAACGTAATCGCCGTGCCGCTGACCATCGAGATACCACCGGGCTCGCCTGCGATGAACTATCTCGGCTACACTCCCGAAGGCACCGGCGAAATCATCATCCCGACCACTCAGCCCGAATTGGGCGAGGTGCGCATGAAGGTGACGTTTGCCGTTTCCGGCAAGTAACCCAGCGTCTGGCGCAGGCGAGGGGTTTGTCCACGCAAGCGCGGCGGCCGTGAACGCCCACCGTTCTCTCCGACCGCCAGTCACCTCCCGACGGTACACCATGAGCAGTAGAGTTCTTTGGTTGCGGACCGCTTCCGTCTGTATCTTGCTTTTGCTGGCCGGTTGCCCCGCGCCGAACGAAACGCAACAGCGATCGAATTCCAAGAAGCCCAACAGCGGTAGCGCGTCGCAGGCGAGCGATGCTACTCCCGCGGTCGAGGCGACAAAGGACCTGGCCGTCGTCGATCAGGCCGCGGCGCCCCAGAACACGACCACGGGCGCCGCACACGACAAAGGCGCAGAGGGGAAGCCGGTTGATCCCGTCGCGGCCAATGGCCCCATCTTTGACAAATGGCCGCGGCCAAAATTGGCCATCGTGCTGACTGGTGAGCAGGACGGCTATATCGAGCCGTGCGGATGTCAGGGGCGTGAAAACCAACTCGGCGGTATTGCGCGCCGCCAATCGTTCTTCGCACAACTGGCCAAGGACGGTTGGCCTACGCTGGCCGTCGACGTCGGCGGACTCGTGAATCGCTTCGGTCGACAAGAGGAAATCAAGTATCAGATCGCGGCCGATGCCATCACCGCGATGGGCTATCAGGCCGTTGGCTTTGGCCCCAAAGACTTGCGGCTTCCCGCCGAAGCGCTTGTGGCCGTGACCAGCGGCGACGACCGCCCGTTTGTTTCGGCGAACGTCAATCTGTTCGATCTCACCCAGCCCTTTCGCGTGGTTGAAGCGGGGGGCAAGAAGATCGGGATCACGTCGGTGCTGGGCGACAAGTACCAGGCCGAGATCAACAACGACCAACTGACCCTTTCTCCAGCCCAGGCCGGTCTGGAAAAAGTCCTGCCGCAGTTGAAGGCAGCCGGCTGCGATCTGCTGATCTTGCTGGCGCACGCGACGCCGTCGGAATCCGAAGAGCTGGCCCGCCGGTTTCCCGATTTCAACATTGTCGTTACCGCCGGCGGAGCGGAAGAGCCGCCGCATCTGCTCAAGAGGCTGGACGACGGAAAGACGATCTTCGTCGAGGTAGGGCATAAAGGAAAATACGCCATCGTGCTGGGTCTGTACGACGACGCCAAAGAGCCTTGGCGTTACCAGCGTGTGCCACTCGATGCGCGCTTCCCCGACTCGCCCGAGATGCAAAAGATGATGGTTGCCTACCAGGGTCAGCTCGAGGAATTGGGTTTCTCCGGCCTGGGGCTGCGTCCCAAGACGCACCCGCGGACCGCGGCGGCGATTCCCGCATCAGGAGAATTTGTCGGCTCGGCCAAATGTGGCGAGTGTCATAAAACCGCTTACGGCATCTGGAGCAAAACGAAACACGCCCAGGCGACGCAGTCTTTGGCGACGGCCACGCCGCCGCGACTGTTCGACCCTGAATGCCTGAGCTGCCATGTGACCGGCTGGAGTCCGCAAGAGTTTATGCCGTTTGCGACAGGCTTCGTCAGCCTGAGCGAGACGCCGCAGTTGGCCGGCAACGGCTGCGAGAATTGCCATGGGCCGGGCGGCGCCCACGTGGCAGCCGAAGCCGGCAAGGACTTGGTCCTCCGCGATCAAATGCGCCAGGCACAGCGTCTCACCAAAGCCACCGTGGAATTGAACCTGTGCGTCAAGTGCCACGACGGTGACAACGACCCCCACTTCGCCGGCCACTTCGACAAGTTCTGGCCCAAGATCGAACACAAAGGCTTGAAGTAGTCTCTTCCGGAAATCGGCCGCTGTTCTCATAAAAAGGAATCAGCAGGCGTTCCGCAGCAGGTAAGCCCGGTCACACCGATCGGCAAAGAATTCGACCACAGATGACGCAGAGAGCGCAGATCGGAAATCGCCGCTTCCCAATTCTGAAATGAAAGTCGGTGTGCGCGTTCTGCGTTAGCTGTGGATGTCTGTGATTCGACGTCAGCCGCCGCCGATCTCGGCCATGGCCTCGTCGGGGATGTTGAAGTTGGCCGAGACGTTCTGCACGTCGTCGTGGTCGTCGAGCCGCTCCATCAGCTTCAACACTTTGCGCGCCGCCTCGACGTCGAGGTCGACCGTCGTTTTTGGCAAACGCGTGATCTGGCTCGACTCGGGCTCCAGGCCGCGCGCGGCCAGCGCGTCGGTCACGGCCTGAAATGACGACGGATCGCAGGTGACTTCGTACGTCGCATCGACCTGTTTCACGTCGTCGGCCCCCGCTTCGAGAGCAAGATCCATCAACTCTTCCTCCGCGATCTTGGCGGCGGGAATGATGAACAAGCCCTTACGGTCGAACATCCACGCGACACAACCCGATTCACCCAGCTTGCCTTCGGCCAATTCAAAGATCTTGCGGACCTCGCTGGCCGTGCGATTGCGATTGTCGGTCAAGATTTCGCACAGCACGGCAACGCCGCACGGTCCGTAGCCTTCGTACAGGCACTCGTCGAGGTTCCCGCCGTCCAACTCGCCGGTACCGCGTTTGATCGCCCGGGTGATGTTGTCCTTCGGCACGCTCACGGCTTTGGCGGCGTCGATCGCGTAGCGCAAGCGGAGGTTCATGGCGGGATCGCCGCCCCCCATCTTCGCAGCCACGATGATGGCCTTCGACATCTTGCTCCAGACCTTGCCGCGCTTGGCATCGATCAGCGATTTCTTGTGGGCAATGTTCGCCCAATGTGAATGACCAGCCATGTCGCTCCTAGGAATGTTGATCGGGCAGCTGTCGCCGCGCGGCGCTTTGGCGCAGGCGAAATCTGCTCACGGGTTAGCCGGGGGCGTGTCCGCCGCCGGATCAGGTTGCGCTAGTTTCTGCAGGATTTGTGCGGCTTTTTCCGCATCCTTGGCGTGTTCGAAGCGTTCCAAAGCACGCTGCCACGCCGCGCGCGATTCGGCTGTTTGCCCCGCCTTCTGCAGGGCATCGCCGAGATGTTCGAGGATCACACCGTCGGGCTCTTCGCCGCCGATCGTCACAGCCTTGCGCAGCTCAGCGACCGCCTCGGCGTAATGCCCCAGCTGATAGTGGGCCCAGCCCAGGCTGTCGCGATAGGCTTCGTTCTCAGGATCCACCTCCACGGCCTGCTGGATCATTTGCAAGGCACGTTCCAGATTCTTCTGCTGCTCGACCCACAGGTAGGCCAGGTCGTTCATCGCGCCGACATTTTCTGGATACTCGTCGAGCACCTGTTCGAGCAGTTCCTCGGCCTCGCCCATGTCGTGCCGCGACGCGCACAGATTCGACAGAACCAGCCGGGCATCGCGCAGCAAGGTCCGCAATTCTTCGGACTCGTACTGCCCTTCGTAGCGGCTGAGCAAATCACGATAGGCCTGCTCCGCCTCGCTGTTGCGCTTGGCATGATAAAGCACCCAGGCGAGCCGCGAGTACATGCGCGGCGGAGCGTCGGGCATGGCGATTGCCGCGCGGACCACGGCCAAGGCTTCGTCGGTCTTGCCCGCCATTTCGAGAGCGCCCGCCAGGTAGTGGTGAAAGACCGTATTCCCCTCGGGCAGTACATGTTCGTCGATTGCACGCTGAAAGACGGCGGCCGCCTCGGCATACTGTTCGGCCAGGATCAGCCCCACGCCCCAGGCCTCGTACACGCCCGCTGCATCCTCGCGTTTAACTTTGAGCGCCAGGTTGAAATACTTTTGCGCCGCTGCAAACTGCCGCGCTTCGAGCGCCACGAGCGCCAGCGCCATGCGATCGCCGTAGTCCAATCCGTCCGGGTCCGACTGGTATTCGCCGTCGGCGATCTCGACCATCCGCGTGACGATTTCGGGCGTCTTCGCGAGGTCCTTGATTTGCTCGTCGAGCAGCTCCAAGGCGTCACGATCGGCCGCGGCGTCTCCCAGCAGCTTGATCAAATCATGCCACCGCTCGGCTTGACGGTACAGCTTGATCAGCCCCAAGTAAGCGTCTTCGTTGGATCGAGCCTTCAGCAATTCTTTGTAGACCGCTTCGGCCCGCTCGTTTTGCTTCGCCTCCATGGCGGCGGCGGCCAGTGCCTGGCGCACGTCGGCGTTCTTTGGTTCCGCGGCGGCGATGGCTTCGAGCCGCTCGACAACTTTGTCTCGCTGCCCCAGTTCGTCCAAGAGTCGCTGCAGCAGGCGATACGGCGAGGTACCGGCCGTGTTCACGTGCTCGTCCAGATACACCTGCAATTGTTCGAGCGCCAGCTGCGGATTTTTTTTCGCCGCGTTAACCCGCGCCAAGTGGTAGGAATAGAGCGGCTTGTTGGGACGCAGCGTTTGCAAACGCTCATAGGCGGCCAGCGCGTCATCCGGACGCTCGGCTGATAGAAACGCTTCGGCGAACAGTTCCAACGTCCGGGCTCCCTCGTTGCCAGTCAGCATCTTCTTCTGGCTGTCATTGAGCCCAAAGTTCTCCGGTTTTGCGAGAGCCGGCAACACCACGGCAAAGGCTTCCGCCGCTTCGCGCGCATGATCCGTGACAAAGCACAATCGGCCCAGTTCCAGCGACAGCATGATGTACGCGGCGTTCGGCGGCTGACTGGGCAGCTGCGACCGGGCCTGCTGATAGAGCTTGAGCGCCTGCTGAAAGCGGCCCGCCTCGGCCAGGTGCAGGCCCAATTGGCGGAGCAACACCGCATCCGAAGGGTCAAGCTCAGCGGCCTTGAGCGCGTAGCGGACCGCTTCATTGGGGCGGTCCAGATTGAAGGCCAACGGTACGATCTCGCGAATCACCGGCAGGGCATCAGGCTCGCGCCGTAGAGCGCGCTGATACAGGCGCAGCGCCTCGGCCAGGTGATCCTGTTGCTCTTCGATCCGCCCGGCGCCGAAGAGGCTCAACGCTTCCAGGTGATTCTCCGTCTCCGCAGACCTCGCCTGAACCTCGTCAATGGGCGCCGCAGGGTCCTCCAGATCATCAGACCACGCGCGTCCCGCAGTCGATGCTAAGCAAGCCGCGACACTCAACAGACACAGTCGGGCGAAGCGAGGCAGGAGACGTGTCACGGTCGGAAATCCTTGGCGAATGGCTACCCGCACAGGGACTGAGCAGCAGGAGAAAGAAGGCTGAAGCCGGGAAGGTCTGTCGGCCGCATCATGCCCGGAAACAGGCCACTTGACCTCACCCGGTCGATAGCTTCATTCTATCAGCGCGTGGGGGAGCGTGCCATGAAAGCTGGGGGGCACACGGCGAAGAACGGCACTTTCGGCCCATCGAGACGAGGACGAATGAGATCCGTTGGAACCCGTGCTAGCGCGGCTTGCGCTTGGCGAGTTTCGTCGGTTCCGGCTTTTTCTTGGCGCTGGCTTTGACCTTGGGGGGCACGGCCTTGGCCGCGGGGGCCGGCTTCTTTTTCGGCTCCTCTTTCTTCTTTTCCGGCAGGGCGGCCTTCTTGCTCTTTTCGACCGGCGGCGGCTCCGGCTTCTTCTGCGATCTCTTCGGCAGACGATCCTTGGCGTCCGGCGTTACTTCGAGCAGAATCTTGTGCACGTTGGGTGAGAACGGGCTGGCGACCAGCTCGGCGCCTAACTGGTGCAGCAGCGAGCCGAATTCAACCCCTTTATTCTTGGGAATCGCTCGCTCCAAGCCTGACACTTCGGCCGACTTCACTTCGGCCTCGGTGGCGCAACCGACGATGTGCAGCACTTCGAGCGCCCCGCGGTCGAGCGGGATAGCGTGTCCCCCCAGCGACGCCTGGGTCACGTACCCCACCGTAAACGGAGTCGTGCCGGCGAATTTCGTCAAGCGTTGCACCGCCTGGCCGAGATTCTGCTTCTTCATAGCTTCGAGATCGAATGAATAAGTCGCCTCAAAAGCGCTTTGCAAGGTCTGCTTGAGCGCCGTGGCCGAGGCCAGCGAATCGGCCAGGCCGCGCATCACTTCGGCCAGCTCCTTGGCAGTGCTCACGCGCACTTCGTTCCAATCGAAGAACGAGGTCGAGACCGCCGCATATGCTTGCTCGGCGGCTTCGTAGCGTGAGTTCTCCAGGCAACAGGCGAACAGCAGTTGCTCCAACACCGGGCGCTCGGCCTGCGGCATGGGCTTGAAGTGTTTGCGGAGCACCTTGTGCAGCTTGCCCAACAGGTTGCTGCGATTTGTGTTTGCCATGCGCTTTACTTCGTTCTCAATAGTTGAATCCACCCGCCTCACTCGGCTGCCCTCGGCGTGCGAGGTCGCGATCCAAGGGCCGCGCGAGCCGGCAATACGGGTAGCGGAAATAGCTCAGTGATGTTCCCGCGGCGAGCCGTGCGACCGTTCAGCCGCTCTCCTCGTCCGGCTCGGCAGCGTCGTCCCCGCCCTCGTCGTCGGCGTGCACGTCTTGTTCCTCGCTGGCGGCGTCTTCCGGCGGGCTTTTCGCCGGCAACACACGATCGAGAATCTGTGCCATTTCGATCGACTTCTTGACCCCCAAGTCTAGTACAAACTCAAGACGGGGAGTGTACCGGGTCTCGATTCGGCTGGCCAGTTTGGCTTGCAGGAAGCCGGCCGCGCTACGCAACCCCTGCAGGCTGAGACGCTGCTTGGTCTCGTTGCCCCGCACCGAGACGTGGACCTTGGCCTGGCGCATGTCGGGAGCGACCTCGACGTACGTAACCGTCACATCCTGCACGCGCGGATCATTCAGATCAGCCAGAATCGCCATGCTGACGACTTCGCGAATCGCTTGCGCCGCTTTTTGTGTTCGCCGCGTGCTCATCGAGAGGCTTCCTTACGCCGCTGGCCGACCAGGTCGCACGACGCGGGATCGCTCGGTCCCAGGGGACCCCGGCCGCGATCCAGCGCCATGATTCCCTTACAACGTGCGGGCGACCTCCTCGACACGATACGCCTCGAGAATGTCCCCCTCCTTGATGTCATTGAATCCGGCCAGCTTCATGCCGCATTCATACCCTTCGCGCACTTCACGGGCGTCGTCCTTCTCGCGTTTCAACGATTCCAGCGCGTAGTCGCCAATGATGCGGCTGTCGCGCACCAGGCGCACCCGGCAGTTGCGTTCGATCGTGCCGACCAGCACGCGGCAGCCGGCAATCGTGCCCATGCGGCTGATCGTAAAGGTGCGCTGCACCAGGGCGCGACCGAGATCGACCTCGCGCTTTTCGGGTTCGAGCAACCCTTCGAGCGCCTTTTTCAGATCGTCGGTGACCTGGTAGATGATGTCGTAGCGGCGAATCTGCACACCCTTCTGTTCGGCCAGTGATCGGGCCCCCTCGTCCGGCACGACGTTGAAGCCGATGATAATGGCGTCCGACGCGTCGGCCAGGTGCACGTCCGCCTCGGTCACACCGCCGACCGTGGCCTGCAGAATCTTGATCTGCACTTCGGGGTGTTCCAGTTTCGTCAACTCTTTGCGAATCGCCTCGATCGAACCGCGCACGTCAGCGCGCAAGATCAAGTTCAGGGTTTGCGTGGACTCGCCATCGAGACGGTCGAAGAGGTTTTCCAAAGTGACGTGCGTCGTGATACCGCCCAGCGACAGCTGCCGAGTATCGATCGCGCGTTGTTCGGCGATCTCGCGCGCCTGGGCAATTTCGTCGAGCACCACAAAGCGGTCACCTGCCCCCGGAGCGACGCTCAGGCCCGTCACGTTGACCGGCGTGGACGGTCCCGCGGCACTATGCTGCGTACCGGGGCGGAGCGTGTCGTACATGGCCTTCACGCGGCCATAGGCCGGACCGCAGACGACGACGTCGCCGACCTTCAACGTGCCGTTTTGCACCAGCAATTTGGCGACCACGCCGCGTCCTTCGTGCAACTCGGCTTCCAAGCAGGTGCCCATCGCGGGACGCGAGGGGTTGGCCCTGTAATCGTGCAACTCGGCGATCGTGAGCAGTGTTTCCAACAACTCGTCGATCCCCTGACCGGTCAGCGCGCTGCACTTCACCAACTCGGTGTCGCCGCCCCATTCCGTCGGTTGCAGCCCCGCGGTCACCAATTGCGTGTAAATACGATCGTAGTTGATACCTGGCAGGTCGGTTTTATTGAGCGCGATGACAATCGGCACGCCGGCGGCACGCGCGTGGCTGATCGCTTCTTCCGTCTGGGGCATCACGCCGTCGTCCGCGGCCACGACCAGCACGGCGATATCCGTGACGTTGGCGCCGCGAGCACGCATTTCGGTAAACGCTTCGTGACCGGGCGTATCGACGAACGAAATCGTGCGGCCGTCCTTCTCGACGCGATAGGCGCGAATATGTTGCGTGATGCCGCCGCTCTCGCCGCTGGCGACGTCGATGCCGATAATCCGATCCAAGAGCGACGTCTTGCCGTGGTCGACGTGCCCCAGGAAGGTTACGACCGGCGGTCGCGGCTCCAAATGCGCGGGATCATCCTCACGGTTGTCGATGGCATTGATCAGACGATTCTCGAGACTGACCGCTTCCTTCACTTCGATCTCGACACCGAACTCCATGGCCAGCAACTGCACGCGCTCCATGTCCAACTCGGCATTGATCGCATTGGTCGTCAGATTGCCCCCCAGCGCCAACAATTTGCTCAGCACCTTGGGCACCGGCACGCCCGCGGCCTCGGAGAAGCTGCGCACGGTGGCCGGCATTTGCAGCACGACATTCCCTTTGCGTGGCGCGGCCGTACTCAGTCCGGAGCGCTTTTGCTTGGGACGTGGACGGCGCGAACGGCCGCTGGGCTCATCCTCACCCGTCGCCGAGCCGCGGAAGCGCGCTGGCTGCGAGGTACGCTTGCGACTGAGTTGGCGCTGCTCGCGCCCGCCGAGGGCGGCTGCGAAGTCGGCGTCTCCTTCGGCCGGAGCCTTGCCACCTTTGCCACGCCCACGCTCCCGTCCCGCCGGCGTTTCGGCCGGAGGCAGCGAACTCGAGTGCTGCCCGCGCCCTGGAGACGAAGGAGGAGTCACCTTGGCAATATCGGCCTTGCGCTTGGCTTCATGCTTGCGCAAATGTTCCTGCAAGGGCTTCGGTCCCGCCCGGCTGGCGCGAATCGCATCGGCCGGCAACTTGAGGTCCGGCTTCTGCGGCGCCGGCTCGGCCGGAGCCGTGGGCTGTGGCTGCACGACATTCGGCAAAGGGGCCACGCGGATCGCAGGGGCACTGCGCGGACGATCGCCGTCAGGAGTGCGGCGCTTCGGCTCACTCTGCGTCGACTCGGGCCTGTTCCCCAAGACTGGTGGCCGACCGGCCGCTGAGGGAGGCACGTAATCCTCCCGGCGAAAAGCCGGGGGCTCGACCGGGCCACTTGGGGCCGTCGGGGCGGGGCGAACCGGCGCCGGGCGAGCCGGAGCGGCCGGGGGCGGAGCCTTCGCCGACGAATTGCTCACGTAAGCCCGAACTGTTGCCGCCTCCTCATCGGTCAGACTGGCTAATGCCGAACCCTTCCCCGTGACTCCTGCCTTGTGACAGAGTTCCACGAGAATCTTGCTATCGATGTTCAGTTCTTTCGCGAGTGCGTAGATCCGGAGCGCCAAGTCTAACTTCTCCCTCTCTTGCTTTGCGGGGCGGAGCTGTGCCATCCCGGAAGCAAATTCTATGTCATTACGAATTCATGAACTTTTCCTTTCGTACGCAAGCTCCTCCGTGGCAAGAAAACGAGGCCATGCCCTGGCTCCCGTTCATCGTGGCCGCTCGCCGCGAGAGGCATACGCCTCGCGGCTGCGGAACGATTCTCACCGACGGATCAGGCTCAACTCTCGGGGGGAGTTTCACCAGCCGGCTCAGCCGGGCTGTCGGTATCCTGCGTCGCGACGCTCGTCGTCTCGGACGTCCCCTCGGGCGCGGCAGGTTGCTCGGCCTCCGCAGCCGCAGTGGCCGCGTCCAAGCGCTCTTGAGCCCGTTGCCGTCGCCGCTCGTCCGCGGCGGCCTGCTCCGCCTCTTCGGCTTTCGCTTCGGCCTGCTGGATGATGTGGTCGACCTGCTCGGCGGTCAGCCCTCCCATCTCCATCAACGAGTCTGGCTCGATGACCGAGAGATCATCGTAGGACAAAAACCCTTCGCCGACCAGCTTCTCACTCAGGTTTTCGTCCACCCCATCCAGAGCACTGAATCCCCCCACGGCCCGCTCGATCTGCTCGTCGAGCTCCTCGCGAGTCATGATTTCGATGTCCCAGCCGCACAATTTGCTCGCCAGGCGGACATTCTGTCCCCGGCGGCCGATGGCCAGCGACAACTGGTCCTCGCGCACCAGCACGATCGCCCGACCGAGCATCCCTTCGACGAGCTCATCGAGGGCGCGCGGATC
>CAMFLN010000017.1 GCA_945957305.1 uncultured Planctomycetaceae bacterium
CAGATGTGTATAAGAGACAGGCCGTTCCCAACCCGGCCCAAACAGCGTAGGCCACTCCGACGGGAATTCCTTTCAAGGCGAGCGTGAGCAACGTCAGGCTCAGGCCGTACAAGCCGAACATCAAGAGCGAGATCAGCGGCTTGGTCAGACCGTTCGACAGCTTCATGCAGGTGGTTCCTGCCACTTCGCAACCGATGGCCAGCAGCAGATAGACCCAACTCATGGGCAAATTCCTCAAGGGCAAAGTACACGATCGCGAGCGGTTTCTGCGGCGCGGCAGACGTTCACCTTACCCGCGACCAATCTCTGAGCGCACGCCGAGCATCCCCCACTCAACGGCCTGCGTTTAGTAAGCGCAGGAAAGAGAGGACGCACGCTCCCCAGTGTACCGCGAAATGGGTCGGCACGTTCTCAGCCGGTCGTCAGCGACTGTGTGCCCGACGCTGATGCCCCGGCCGGATGCGCGAGGCGGAGTTTAATCTTCGGAGCGGGCACGGAGCTTTCGTAGACCTGCCCCACGCGGCCGCCGATGGCGACGAGTGTTACGCCCGTGGCGTACCAGATCGCGGTGCCGAGACCCAAGAGTCCGATGCGGCCGGTGATCGATAGACCGAGGTAGTGTGCGGTCACGAGCGCCGGCGGCACCCAAGCCATCCATCGCGCCGCGCGCGGCATGTCGCGCGACAGCAGCCACAATGGCAACAGCAAAACACCCGGCACCATTTCGGTGTGATAAAAACCGCGACTGATGGGCGAGACGACGAGCGCCGCCGTACAGGCCATGCCGATCGTGGCCGCTTGCCCCAACGCGTCGCCGCGCCATACCGCGAGCAAGCCCGCAACAATCAGCAACAACGCCGCGGCCCCCCGGGCCAGCAGCAATACGTGTCCGACTTGCGGGTCATCCATGACCATCGGCGGGGCGCCGCGCCACTCGCTGTCGATCAAGCGATCGTCGGCGCCACCTAGAAATTCGTAGCCGATGAAATCTCCCAGGCGAATAACGGCGTTCGAAAAGCTCTGATTGCGGATCGAGCGGGTGTTGCCCGTCTTGTCCGATTCGAAGTGGTCGTTGGCCTTGGTCAACTTGTCGTTGTAGAACCGCTCGAGATAGCCCAGGTTCGCCTGCCAGCCGACCAGCAACGCAGGCACGACGAGCAACAGCGCAAAGGCTCCGCACGCGACACCGCCACCGACGGCAATGGCTCGCGGTGCGGCCTGCCGGTCCTCGGCCCGGTGCACAAGCATCCGCGCCGCGAGCATGGTCATTACAAAACCCACGGGCATAGCTGGCGTGACCTTCAACACGACGGCACTCGCCATTGCCACACCCCCGGCAAACCATGCCTGCCAGGCGGTTCCCAACAAGCTCAAGCGAATTCCCAGCAACACGAGGTACAACTTCAGCACATCAACCTGCCCGCGCTGCAGGCAGTTCATGATCGGCAGCACGACTGTTGCCAGGCCGGCCCAGGCAATCCAGCGGGGGAACCCGGCATCCCCCGGATTGAAACCGGCCAGCGCTGCAAATCGTAGGAACAGCTGTCGGCATTCGCAGAAGAGGCCCCAGACCACCGCCACGCTGACAAAGAACCAGATCGTGACCTGGAGTCGCGAATCGAGCCTATCGAGCGGCGAGACCAGCAGCGCAAACAGCGGAGGGTAGCAGTATCCCCAGCCGCGAATGTTGGTGACCTCATACGGATCGCGCCCGTCGAAGAAGGCCCCGCCGGCAATCGTGTAGGCCGTGAAATCGGTCTTATGCACGCTGGGGCGCTGCGGATCGATGCGACCCCGCCGCTGCACATCGAGTGCGCACCAGGCGACCCGCGCCAGGCCCAGCGCCAGATAAAGCGGCCATCGCGGGCGCGCTGAAACGTAAGCCGATTCTGAATAGGCCTGACTCATGGGTCGAATCCTTTCTTCCCGTGCGCATGGCGAAAACTGCCAGCAGATCCTCCGGCAGGGAGCGGGATTGTAGTGGAAACCCGTTGATCGTTGCCAGACAGTGTTGGCCGGTCGCCGGAGAAAAGGGGGCTGCTATCACCGACCTGCCGGCTGGAATTCGATCGGGCGCCGACCCTTGTGGGCAAATTGGCAGGGTCCTAGAATCGGATTTTCGGCGGTCCACAACTGGCTGAGCCTCGCGGCGCCGCACGTTGTAGCTTCCATCCCCTTTTGAGCCCACGAACGAAGCCTTTCGCGGCGTGGTTGAGAATTCCTGCGATGGTCTGCCTGCGGACCGTTGCCCGTCTCTCCCCTCCGCGGTCGTTGTCGTCCCGATTCGGCGCTCTTAGAAAGCCAGCGAATGCCCAGGCGATTTGTCAACCAGTTAGGACACCAGGAAGCGGTCGATCAGATTTTCCTGGCGTCGCAGAAGCAGCTGCGCCCCAACCGCAACGGCAACTTGTACCTGCAGGTCGAATTGTCTGATCGTACTGGCTCGATCAGCGCGCGGATGTGGAACGCGACGGATTCGGACTATCGCAATTTCGACGACGGTGATTTCGTCCGCGTCGAAGGGACGACCCAGCTTTACCAGGGTGCCCTGCAACTGATCGCGGCCAACATTTGCAAGGCCCGCTTCGAAGAAGTCGACCCCGCGGATTTCATGCCGCTCACGCCGGCCGAGATCGATCGGCTGGCCGTGCGTCTGGGCGAGCTGCTGCGCTCGATGTCGAACCCGCAGTTGGTCAACCTGGCCGAATGCTTCCTGATGGACGACGACTTCATGAAGCGATTCATGCGGTCCCCGGCCGGCGTCAAGAATCATCACGCCTACATCGGCGGATTGCTGGAACACGTCGTGAACCTAATGGAGGTCGTCAATCGCGTCGCCGAGCTCTATCCCGCGATCGATCCCGATTTGATGTTGATGGGCGCCTTCCTGCACGACATGGGCAAGGTCGCCGAGCTGAACTACGACCGCGGGTTTAGCTACTCTGACGAGGGGCAGCTGATCGGCCACGTCGTTATGGCTGTGAGCATGTTGGAACGCAAGGTCGCCGAGGCCGAGAAGCTCTCAGGCGAGCCGATCTCGGAAGAGACCGTGCTTCGTCTCAAGCACATCATTGTTAGTCACCATGGCCAATATGAGTACGGCAGCCCGAAGTTGCCGATGACGCTCGAAGCCGTGGCTTTGCATCACCTCGATAATCTCGACGCCAAGATTCACAGTTTTCATCAGCAGATGCGCGACGATCCGAACGTCGAGAGCGCTTGGACCCACTACAACCAGAGCCTCGGCCGGAAGCTGTTCAAAGGGCAGAATTTCACCGCCGATCCACGCTCGCTGGCCAACGCTGAATAGGGGCGCAGAAAACGCCTCGCGTGATACCGACAGCCTACGGTACGCAGCGCCGCAGGCTGCCTGGTGATCTGATCCCCAGGGGACTGTTTTGGGGTGTCCGCGCTCGATTTTACCGGCAAAAACGCGAATCTGCCGCGGTTTTTGCCTGTGCGCCCCCGGTGCGCAGTAAGCTACTACAGGCCCGCGCCCACGGAGGACCGGTGCCCTGTAAGTTTTTTTGAAGGAATCACATCCCACCTCATGGCACACGAAGAGCCTGGAGATCTTGGACAGGCGATCCTCGATCTCGTCAACCGGCCAGATTATCGGCCGATGAAACCTAAGCTGATCGCCAAGCGTCTGCATCTCTCGCAAGACGAAGTCTCTGACCTGAAACGCGCGATCAAGAAGCTCGTCAAGCGCGGTCAACTCGTCTACGGTTCGAATCACCTGATCGGTCCCGGCAGCGGCGCCGCCGTCGCCGCGACGCCCCGACTCACGGGAGTCTTCCGTCGCGCCGCGGGCGGGTTCGGTTTCGTCCGACCGGCCGGCGCGGGCGCCGCGCACACGCGCGAGCAAGACATTTACATCGCCGCCGAAGAGGCCGGCGACGCCGCCAGCGGTGACACGGTGCTGGTGAAACTACTGAAGGACCGCGGACGCTTCCGCAACCCTCGCGGCGCGATCGTCGAAATCCTCGAACGCGAAACCAACCAGTTCGTCGGCACGTATTTCGAGACCAGCGGCCTGGGCATGGTGCAAATCGACGGCACGCTGTTCTCGCAGGCGATCTCGGTCGGTGACCCCGGCGCGAAGAACGCTCAGCCAGGGGACAAAGTCGTCATCGACATGGTCCGCTTCCCGTCGCACACGCACGACGGCGAAGGGGTCATCACCGAAGTGCTCGGCCCGCGCGGCGAGCCTGGCGTCGACACGATGTCGATCATTCGCGAGTTCAATCTGCCCGAGCATTTTGCCGACGACGTACACGAAGCGGCCAGCGCCGAAGCGGAAACGTTCGACGAGTCGATTCAGCCCGGCCGCCGTGACATGACGGCCGAAGTCGTGGTGACGATCGACCCGGTCGATGCCCGCGATTTCGACGATGCCATTTCGCTGGTGCGGCTGGAGAATGGGCATTGGCTGTTGGGCGTGCACATTGCCGACGTATCGCACTTCGTGCGGCCCGGCACGGCGCTCGACCGCGAAGCCTACAAGCGCGCCACCAGCGTCTACTTGCCTGATCGCGTGCTGCCGATGCTGCCCGAGGTGATCTCGAACGGCCTAGCCAGCCTGCAGCCGAATCGGGTGCGTTACACCAAAACGGCGATGATCGAATTCACGGCCGATGGGGCTCGCGTGGCGGTCGACTTGCATTCGGCCGCGATCCGCAGCCGGCACCGCTTTACGTACGAAGAGATCGACGAATATCTCGACAATCCACATCCCTGGAAAGCGAAGCTCACGCCCGAGGTCTTCGACCTGGTCGGGCGGATGCACGAGCTGGCGATGATGTTGCGGGCGCGGCGCTTCAAGCGAGGCTCGCTGGAACTGTCGCTGGACGAAGTAAAAGTCGACCTCGACAATCATGGCCGTGTTATCGGCGCTCACAAGGTGCAAAACACCGAAAGTCACCAGATCATCGAAGAGTTTATGCTGGCCGCGAACGAAGCCGTGGCCGATACCCTGGCCGAGGCCGATCTGCATTTCCTGCGACGTGTGCACCATTCGCCCGACCCGCGGCGTTTGAAAGCTCTCACCGATTTTGTCAAAGAGCTGGGCTATCAGACCGACAGCCTGGAAAGCCGGTTTGAAATTCAACGCCTGCTGGCCGAAGTGGGGGATAAGCCCGAGCGCCAGGCAGTGAACTATGCGATCCTGCGCAGTTTGGCTCAGGCCGTGTACAGTCCCGAGGAGGAAGGACACTACGCCCTGGCGAGCGATTGTTACTGCCACTTCACATCGCCGATTCGCCGCTACCCGGACCTGACGATTCATCGCCTGGTCGATGGTCTGATCAAGAACAAGAAGCCGCGCAACGATCTGACCGAACTGGTAGTCGTCGGGCAGCATTGCTCGGATCGCGAGCGTCGCGCCGAGGCCGCTGAGCGCGAGCTGACCAAGACCAAGCTGCTGGCGTACCTGGGGGAACACATCGGCGACGAGATGGACGCCGTCGTGACGGGGGTCGAGGAATACGGGCTCTTTGCGCAAGGAATCGAGCTGCCGGCCGAAGGGTTGATTCACGTCAGCTCGCTGGCCGACGACTACTACAGCTTCGACCGCCGCACACACAGCCTCACGGGACGCCGCTCGGGCAACAGCTTCCGTCTGGGCGATGTGATCCGCGTGGCCGTGGCGCGCGTCGACTGTGACCGCCGCGAGCTGGACCTGCGCATCGTGACACGCGGCGGGCGCGGACCAATCGTGGAACGCCCCAAGCGCGAGGGGACCCGTTTCGTCGTTCGCGGCAAACCGGGCAAGTCGGCCGGTAAAAAATCAGGCCCCACGGGCAAGCCGAAAGACAAGAAGCGCGGGAAGAAGCGACGGTAGGAGTCGGAAGTCGCCGATGTGCCAGGCCGATGCTCGCGCGTTACGATACGGGCATAGAGGCCACCGACCTTCTTGTATTTGATGCCTCTCAAATTCAGGTGGGGCTCGTCGTGCCGACTCGCTGTGACGTTTGTGGCTTGGAATCGAACGTCGACAGCGCCTTCATTCGTTCTCGGACGGCACAGGGACGTGCATCGATTAGTTGCCCCGCCTGTGCCGCGGCTTGGCATGTGCAGCTGCACAAGGCTCGGCTCGTGGCGATACCGGTCTTACTGACCATCGGCATCGGCCGGAAAAAAACCAGGCCCCACCGGCAAGCCGAAAGACAAGAGGCGCGGGAAGAAGTGACGGTAACGTCGTACTGTCGAAGGGATGCTGGGCGTTTGCTCGCGGCGTAGAATAAGGGGATGGATGCGGTCGACGATCTCGATCTCGAAGTTTGGCTGCGGCACGTCTTTGACCATCCCGTCACTGAGCCTCAGTGGTATTTTCAGTGCGAGAATGAAGAGCCGTCTGATCTGCGATTGGCGCGTATCGTTGAGAATATGACGCGGTTGTTCGAAGCGCCAGAACGGCTGCTGACGGAATACACACAGGAACAGATTGCCCAAGGACTCTGGTATTTAAACTGGGCCAGTCGGCCGTTCATGCCGGCGCTGCTCAGTGATGATGTTCCGTGGCCTCTCTGCCAACGCGGGCTTTTGTCGATGGAGAGCCTCTTCCGTCGACTATTTGCGGTCGCCTGCACGGACGAACTGGGGCACACGGCTTTCGACGATTCTTCTCCCATCAACACGATCTGTTACATGTGGTGGGACCTATTCCCGACTTGGGGCAGCCGGACGATGCTGCGCGCAGGAAAGTCGATCAAGTCATTCTGGGTGTTATTACGCGAACACTTGAGATCCCCTCGGAAGCATGTCGGGAAAGCGCTTTGCACGGGCTCGGCCACTGGCAGCACTCTTATCCTGACGAAGTGTTGCGAATTATTGACGAATTCTTGGGGCGTCATCCCAGGATTAGCAACGATCTGCGTGAATTTGCTCTGATCGCACGGTCGGGAAGAATCTTATGAGTCGCGGAAAGTAAAGTCCTAAACAGCGGCGAGAATTTGGCAGCAATCGACAACACATTCCGCGCGACGCGCAAGTAGCCCCGAGGGGCAATCAGAGTTTACGCATGTCGATCGCGACGCTGTTGAAATACCTGGTCGGAAACCGGCAGGCGATTCTCACTATCGCCCGGACCCCGGCGGCCTGACTGGCCGAATTCACCGCGGAAATGCGGGCTTGCCCTATCGACCCTGGAAAGCTTTCGCCTCGCCGCTACAATACCGCCAGAGCTTCCCGCGTGCGTTCTGTGCGTTAGGGGAGCAATTTTGGCATCTCGGCAGCCTTCCGTACGCCCTGCGGGCTTTGGTCTCTGACTGGCGGTGGTTGCATTGTTGTTACACCGTTCGCCGGAGGCGAGCGTTCGATGGCCACTGCGCTTGCACAAACGCCGCTGCACGATTGGCACGCCTCGCACGGAGGACGGATGGTCGACTTCGCCGGTTGGTCGATGCCGGTGCAGTACACCTCGATCGTGGCCGAACACTCGGCCACCCGCAATGCCGCCTCGCTGTTCGATATTTCGCACATGGGCCGGCTGCGCTTCGATGGCCCTGGCGCCCCTGGTTTCCTCGATTCGGTCGTCACGCGGCGCGTGACTGATCAACAGCCCGGCCAGATTCGTTACGCGCTCGTTACCAATGCCGACGGCGGCATTCTCGACGACGTGCTGGTCTATCACCTGCAGGATGCCGGTGGCGGTTCGTACTGGCTCATGGTCGTCAACGCCAGCAACCGTGCGAAGATCGTCGACTTTCTGCAACCGCAACTGCCGCTGGCCTTTGACGTCGACATGTCCGACGTCACGCACGACTGGGCCATGATCGCCGTGCAGGGGCCCCGCGCGCTCGAACTAGCACAGCCGCTCGTTGAACTGCCGCTCGACACGCTGAAGTACTATCACGGGGCCGAAACCCGCATCGCCGGGCATGGCGGCATCGTCAGCCGGACCGGCTACACCGGCGAAGATGGCTGCGAGATCATCGTCGGCGCCCGCGCCGTGGCCGGAGTGTGGCAGTCGTTGGTCGATGCCGGCGCCATGGCAGCCGGATTGGGCGCACGCGACACGTTACGGCTCGAGGCCGGCATGCCGCTCTACGGGCATGAGCTTTCCGAAGCGATTGATCCGTTTCAGGCGGGGCTCGATTTCGCCGTCAATCTCAAGGACCGCACATTCACGGGGCATGATGCTCTCGTGCGACTGAAACAGCAAACCGGCCGGCCACAACGCGTCGGCCTGGTCGTGACCGGCAAGCGCGTCCCCCGCGAAGGTTTTCCGATCTTGTCCGCAGGCAACGTTGTGGGGTCTGTTACGAGCGGCACGTTTTCGCCCACCCTCGAACAATCGATCGCGATGGGCTACGTCGCGCCTGAGTTTGCCGCTGTTGGTACCGAGCTAGCCATTGATGTTCGCGGCCGCGCCGAATCGGCGCATGTCGTGCCGCTCCCTTTTTATCGCCGCACCACGAAAGGAACCCGTACGTGAAGCCTGAGACGTTGTTGTTCTCCAAGACACACGAATGGGTGCATGTCGAAACGGATTCGACAGGAGCCAAGGTCGCCACGATCGGCATCTCGGCCTTTGCGCTCGAGGCGCTGACGGACCTGGTCTATATCGAACTGCCGAAAGTCGGGCGCACGCTAAAGACGGGCGAAGCGTTCGGCGAGATCGAATCAGTCAAAGCGGTCAGCGATCTATACAGCCCGGTCGATGGCGCTGTGGTAGCGACGCACGACTCACTAGCCAATGAACTGGAATCGCTCCCCAGCGACCCCTACGGCAATGGCTGGCTCGTAAAGATCAAGCTCAGCGACGAAACCGCGCTGCAGGAACTGATGGACTACGCCGCATATCAAAAACAGTGCGCCGAAGAGGGACACTAAAGAAATGTCGAATGTCGAAGATGGAATGTCTAATGGGCCGCGACGTTCGCCTGGCATTTCCCGTCGTCATTCGTCCTTCGAGATTCTTTAGTCATTCAAACTTCGACATTCGACATTCCATCCCACCACTTGACTCAACCTCAACCCTAACGGTCTCCAAGTACGATGCCGTTTTTACTCAACACTCCTGACGATCAGCAGGCCATGCTGGCCGCGATTGGCGTCGGTTCGCTCGACGAATTGTTCGCCATGGTGCCGGCCGATCTGCGCCTGAAACGCGACCTGGCGATTCCGCCGGCGCTAACGGAAATCGAGCTCTCGGCCCACATGGCGGCCCTGGCCCGCGCCAACTCGCCGGCGGGCGATCAGCTCTGTTTCCTCGGCGGCGGTTGCTACGACCATTTCGTGCCGGCCGTGGTCGACGCCATTGCCGGCCGCGCCGAGTTCTACACCTCGTACACGCCGTACCAGGCCGAGGCGAGCCAGGGGAACCTGCAGGCGTTCTTCGAATATCAAACGCTGATCAGCCGCCTGACGGGCATGGAGGTCGCCAACGCCAGTCTCTACGATGGCGCGACTGCGGCCACCGAAGCGGTGCTCATGAGCATCAGCGCCACGGCGCGTCACCGGCATGTGGTGACCGCGGCCAGCGTGCATCCCGAATATCGCCAAACGCTCGCGGCTTACCTGAAGAATCTCGGCGTCGAAATTTCGACCGTCGGCACACCCGGGGGCGCGATCACGCCGCAGGATCTTTTCGACGCCGTGCGCGACGACACGGCCTGCGTGCTCGTGCAGCATCCGAACTTCTTTGGTTGCCTGGAAGATGTCGAGCGGCTTGCGCAGATCGCCCACGACAAAGGGGCCATGTTCATCGTCATCGCCGATCCGATCAGCCTGGGAATCTTAAAACGTCCCGGTGATTACGACGCCGACATTGTCGTGGCCGAAGGGCAGTCGCTGGGCATACCGATGCAATTCGGTGGACCCTTCCTGGGGATCATGGCCTGCCGCGAGCGCTTGGTGCGACGGATGCCGGGGCGCATCGCCGGCCAGACAGTCGACCGGCGCGGCAAACGCTGCTGGGTCCTCACGCTGCAAACGCGCGAACAGCATATTCGCCGCGAGAAGGCGACGAGCAACATCTGCACGAACCAGGGACTGCTCGCCCTGCGAGCCACGGTTTACCTGGCGCTGGTCGGGCCGCAAGGTTTGCGCGAGGTGGCCGAGCTGAATCTGCGCAAGGCACATTACGCGCGGGAGCGATTCGCGTCACTCGAACGGTTCGAGATCGTTCACGCCCGACCAACTTTCAAGGAATTTGTCGTCCGCGACCGGCAGGGGCAAGTCGAGAACCTGCTGGCCGACCTTGCCGCGCGCGACATCTTTGCCGGCGTGCCGCTGGGCCGCTGGTATCCCGAGCTGGCCGACTGCTTCTTGGTGGCAGTCACCGAAAAACGTTCGCGGCAAGATATTGACACCCTGGTGGCCGCCTTGGCGCAAAGCAATCGGAAAGTGATGGTGGCCCATGCGTAATATCCGAGCCTTGCAACCCTTGTTCGATCTGGCGAAGCCGGGGCGGCGCGCGACGCGATTTCCGAAGAGTGACGTGCCCGAGGTGCCGCTAACGAAATTGCTGCCGGCAACAGCGATCGCCGAACAACCCCCCGCGCTCCCCGAGCTGGCCGAGCCGGATGTCGTGCGGCACTTTACGAACTTGTCGACCTTGAACATGTCGGTCGATACACATTTCTATCCCTTGGGTTCGTGCACCATGAAGCACAATCCCAAGCGCAACGAACGCCTGGCGTCGCTCCCCGGCATGCTGGATCTGCATCCGTACCAGCCGGAAGAAACGCTGCAGGGAATGCTTGCCCTGCTTTACGAGTTGCAACAGATGCTAGGCGAAATCGGCGGTCTGCCCGCGGTTTCGCTGCAGCCGGCGGCCGGAGCGCAGGGGGAATTCACGTCGCTGCTGATCGCCTCGGCCTATTTCCGAGAGCGCGGGGAAAACCGCACCAAGGTCTTGGCTCCCGACAGTGCTCACGGCACCAATCCGGCCAGCGCCGCGGTGGCGGGCTTTACGGCGGTGACCGTCAAGAGCACGCCGCAAGGCTTTGTGGATCTCGCGGATCTCGCTGCCAAGCTCGACCACGAGACCGCCGTGTTCATGATCACCAATCCCAACACGCTCGGCATGTTCGAGCCGAATATCAAGCGCATTGCGGAAATGGTGCATGCCGTGGGAGGGTTGCTGTATCTCGACGGCGCAAACATGAATGCCATTCTGGGCATCACACGCCCGGGTGATTTCGGCGCTGACATGATGCACTTCAATTGCCACAAGACGTTCAGTGGTCCGCATGGCAGCGGCGGACCTGGCGCGGGGCCGATCGCCGTGACTTCAGTCTTGGCGCCGTACTTGCCCGCGCCGCTCGTGGTGCGCGAGGACGCCGGTTACCGCTTGGACTACGACCGTCCAAAATCGGTGGGGCGGGTGCGCAGTTTCTTTGGCAATGTCGGCATCCTGGTGCGGGCCTACTGCTACATCCGCAGTCATGGGCCGGACGGATTGCGGCGGGTCAGCGAAAACGCGGTGCTCAATGCCAACTATTTGCTCGCGCGGGTCAAGCATATTTTTCCGGTCCCGCAAGGGGATCGTTGCATGCACGAGTTCGTGGCTTCGGCGGCCAAACTGAAAACCGACAAGGACATATCGGCGATGGACATCGCCAAGCGGCTGCTCGACTACGGCTTTCACGCACCGACGGTCTATTTTCCGCCCATCGTGCGCGAGGCGATGATGATCGAGCCGACCGAGACCGAGAGCAAGGAAACGCTTGACGCGTTCGCCGAGACACTCTTCCGCATTACCGAGGAGCCGGCCGAACTGTTGCACGAAGCCCCGCACACGACGTCGATCAGCCGGCCGGACGAAGTGCGCGCAGCGCGACAACCGGTCATGATTTCTCCCCCGCCTGGTTCACCGTAGCATCTTGTTTCGATGGAAACGTGGCGCTTGATCGAAAGTCCGCCGGGCCGCGGCGATTGGAATATGGCGGTCGACGCGGCGCTGATGGAATCGGTTGCCGCCGGGGGGGCGTGTTGCCTGCGATTCTACACCTGGAGTGAGCCCACGGTTTCGCTGGGCTATTTCCAGGAATACGCCGCCCGGCAAACGCATCCGGCCAGCGCGGCCTGCCCGCTGGTGCGACGAGCGACCGGCGGGGGGGCAATCGTCCATGATCGCGAATTGACCTACAGCGTCGTGGTGCCGGCCGATCATCCGCTGGTTAGTCCTCCGCCCGAGCTGTACCAGGTGCTGCATCGCACGCTCGTGGCGGCCTTGGCCGAATGGCACATCTGTGCCGCGCTGTGTGACGATTCGTCCCATGTGCCGGTCGCGGAGGAGCCATTTCTCTGTTTTCAGCGTCGCGCCAGTGGCGACGTGATCTTGGGGGGAGCCAAAATTGGCGGAAGCGCTCAGCGGCGCCGGCGCGGCGCAATTCTGCAGCACGGTAGTGTCTTGTTGGCCCGGTCGCTAGCTGCGCCTGAGTTACCCGGTTTAGCTGAACTGGGGGGTAAGCTCATACAGGCGGCGGAACTGGGGCAAGCGTGGCGCGCACATTTGGCGCATGACGGAATGATCGATTGGCAGTCAGCTCTTTTGACGGAAAGTGAATCACAGCAGGCATCCCAGATCGCGCACGAAACATACAGAGGGGCGGACTGGACTTTCCGCCGATAAAGAGAATTGGTACCAGTAAGTCCTTGAAGGTCGGCGGGGCGCAGCAAACGAACAATAGAGAGAGCGCGGTTGGGGCCAGCAAATTCGCTGGCTTTTTTGACGCGTCGCACTCTGCCTGATAGGATCGTTCCGGGGCTTTAAGGGGGGCGAAACAGGCAAATCAGAAAGCTGCCTGTCTGCGCTCTTGCAATCGGCAAATCATTAGGCAAATTAGTTACGAAGTTTTTCGGTGGGTGCGCAGTTCTCCCGTTTGGGTCTGTTGGTCTGCTTCAATTCATCCATATTTACTCGTGAAGCAAACTTACCAGCGTGACTGTGCACTTCTCCGGCGTGATTGTGCAGAGGATATAGGTCAGTGCCCTTATCCGTTCGTGCTTGCGCGTAACCTCTGCGGAGTTGTGTCGGAATATGGACGTCAGGCTCAAGGTGCTTATTGGTCCCAGCGCGGGCAAGGAATTGCCGGTTGCGGGTCCGAAGTTTCTTATTGGACGTGCCGAGGAGTGCCAGCTACGGCCTCGTAGCGATCTGATCAGCCGCCATCATTGTGTCCTCCTCATTG
>CAMFLN010000018.1 GCA_945957305.1 uncultured Planctomycetaceae bacterium
GGCCTATGCGGCTGACAATGAACTGACGCCGCAGGAAAAAGCCGACGGCTGGCAGTTGCTCTTCAATGGCCACGACACCACCGGCTGGAAATGCAACAACGACAAGCCGATTGCTACCAAGGTCGAGGACGGCGCGTTGATGCCGCACAAGGCCGGCGGCTATTTGATCATCTACGACAAGAAGTTCGGCGACTTTGTTTTGAAGTGCGACGTGAAGATGGGGGACGACCAATGCAATTCGGGAATCTTCTTCCGCGTCGGAGATCCGAAGAACCCTGTCTATACCGGCTTTGAAGTGCAAGTCTTCAACAGCAGCAAGACGGGCCTGCATGATTTCGGCGCGATCTACGACCTGGTGCCGCCGAAGAAAAACAACGTCAAGCCGAACGATTGGAACTCGGTCGAGATCAAGGCGCAAGGGCCGATCATTACGGTCTGGGTAAACGGCGAAGAAATCAACAAGATCAACGTCGATGAGTGGCCCGAAAAAGGTAAGCGTCCCGACGGATCGAAGCACAAATTCGGCGCGGCGATCAAGGACATGCCGCGCGTCGGCTATTTGGGCTTTCAAGACCACGACCACAAGTGCTGGTACAAGAACGTGAAACTGCTTGAATTGAAGCCAAAGTAATCGCGCACGCGCTCGGACCGTGATCAGCTCATCAAAGACATTGGCAACCGATTTCCTGAGGTTCCCGGCATGCGAGTCTTTCTGCTTTTCTCAGTCATGATGGTGGCGTTGACGTCGCAAGTTTTGGCCGATGAGCCGGGCTTTGCGCTGTCGAACTCGTTCACCATGCCGCTCTTCAATGGACACGACTTGTCCGGCTGGCATGTCATGCGCGGCGAGGCAGGGGTCGAAAACGGCTCGCTGGTTTTACAGTCGGGCAACGGCTTTGTGCGCACCGATCATCGCTATCGCGATTTCGTGCTCGAACTGGATTGGAAAGCTCGCAATGCCGAAAAGTGGGACTCGGGCATTTACATTCGTTCCGAGTTGCCTGGTCCCACAGGCCGCGCCTGGCCGACCAAATATCAGGTGAATCTGGCCCAAGGTTTGGAAGGGAATATCAAGGATCTGCCTGGCGCCGCGAGCACAGGCTTGGTGAAGCCGGGGGAGTGGAACCACTTCGAGCTGAAAGTCGTCGGGAAAACTGCGGAACTGGCCATCAATGGAAAGCCGGCCTGGAAAACTGATGCCGTCGCTGTGCCCGACGGTTACATCGGCCTGCAATCCGAGGTTCCCTCGGGCGGACAGTTCGAATTCCGCAACATCAAGATTACGGAACTGGGCTATCATTCGCTGCTCGGCCAGCAAGACCTGCGCGGCGCCGACGGCTACGGCTGGGAAGGGGCCACTGGTGAGGCCGCGGAATGCTGGAAACTGGCCGACTGTGTACTCGAGTGCACCGGCCAGCGCGGCCCCTGGCTGCGCAGCTTGCGACAATACGGCGATTTCAATTTGCGGTTGGAATACAAGCTCAAGCCTGGCGGTAACTCGGGAGTATTTTTACGAGTTCCGCACGACGGTGCTCATCGCGAGCACGAACCAGGCGAAACGCATGCAACGGGCGTCGAAGTGCAATTGCTCGATGATGCGGCCGACCGCTACAAGGCCGTGCCCGCGTCGGCACACGTCAGCCGGCCCGCAGGCGAATGGAACACGCTGGAAATTGACTGCCAAGGGCCAAAGTACCAGGTGACCCACAACGGCGTGCTGGTGGTGGACGCCGACAACGAGAAGTTCCCCGAATTGAAACGCCGCGAGCTGCGCGGCTACTTGGGGCTGCAGGACCATCGCGAACCGGTATGGTTTCGCAACGTGCGCATCATCGAGAAGTGATCGGTCGCCAACAAACACACGCCGGCGATGACACCGGCGGCCGCGTCACTAAACGGCGACGGGAGCTTGGTGCGCTTGCACGTTCTTGACCGCGGCGAACGAGCGTTGCGTCTTCAGGCAGATTTGCTTGAACGCTTCCGGGTGCGGCACGGCCGAGAGGCGGAACGTTTCGACCTTCCCCTTGCGGAAGATCATCTCACCGCACGGATACCACTCCTGACCGGGCAACACTTCGATTTCGATCGCGTCGAAATCCGACAGGAGCACCGCACTATCGATCTTGGGGCTCAGCCCCGATTCGATCAGCAGACGCCGATTCGTCAAGCGATAGCGATGGTTCATGCCTGGCACCAGCAGCATGGCAAAAAAGATTCCCAAGGTGACGGGAATCGTGGCCAGCTTGAGAACGTTGCCCAGCGTCATGATGTTGCCGAAGCCCAGTCGGCTTTGGAAGGCGCGTCCCAATGCGCGGCCAAGCCCTGTGTAGGCAATCGAGGGCCAAACAGTCGTGATGGTTGCTTCGCCCAATTCGGGCGGCGTGACCCCGGCAATTGCCTGTTTCATCGCGAAATGACCCTCGCTACGGTCGAATGCCAGAAGCTAGTGGCTTAAAGCCTGAGAGAGTAACACATTCCGGCCCGGCTCGCCAGGGGCGAGGACGACCGCAGAACGGGGTTTTGCAGGACTTAGCCACCGAGAAGAGCGATCACTCCGCTGGGGAAAGGGCCGCCGAAGAGGCGCCTCCTCGACGACCCGGCAGAAGGAGCCGCTAAACCCCTTTGCCAATGCAAACCTATCTCAAGAAACGGGGGCGTCCAAATCCGTCCCGCGAACCAGCGGCGGACGCCGGGTTGCCGTCCCGCTTTCCACGGGCGCCTGCGGCGCTACCCGCTAAACGGCTTGTCAGCGACGCCCCCCGGAGCCCAGCCGTATCCATTCCGGACGATCATCCCTCGGGGAATTGGCGGCAATACTCGTACAAGGCCATCGCCGTGGCCGTGGCGACATTGTGGGCGTAGGGCAATCCGTAAACGGGGATTTCGACCACATCGTGCATGAGCCGCAGCACGTCGTCGTCCAACCCTTGCCGCTCGTTGCCAACAACCAAGGCGGTCCGGCGCTGGAACGGGAAGGTGTACAAACATTTCGAGCCCGTGGTTTGCTCCAGCCCGACCAGCTGGTAGCCGTCCTCGCGCAGTTTGACCAGGGCAGGCGCCAGCGTGCGATGGACTTCGAGTGACAGGCCCGCGGGGTTTTCGGGATCGAGCGCATCCCGGGCGATCTTGCCAATCACTTTAGCGTGTCCACAGCAGACGATTCGCCGCACACCGCAGCAGCCGGCCGCGCGCACGATGCGCGATAGGTTGACATTCGTGCGCAGCGGCGCGCACGCCACGACTAAGGCGCGCTCGCGCTGCAACAGAGACTGTGGTTTATGGCGCTCGTGGGCAAACTCGGTCATGAAATCAAGCGTCTCATCGTTGCTGTGTTCTTCAGCTCTGTGCTCTCGCTGCCGCGTACCCTTGACAATTGTTTCTCGTTGCCAACGACTCTCTGGCAGTTATTCACGTCCAGATATCCGACGTGCAGTCGCCACCGGGATAGCGCATTTCATGGGCGCGCGCCGGTCCGTCTGGTTCGCGGCCGAAGTCGACGAAGAAACGCTCGTTGATTTTCATTCCGCCGTCGGGGTTGCAATCGATCTGCATCAGGAACGAGCCGGTCTTCGCCATGTCGGGATAAAATTGATTGTCCCAACTGCTGAACAGCGAGCTGGTGACGTACAGGCGGCGACCGTCGAGGCTGAGCTGCAACATTTGCGGTCCGCCGACCAGCTTGTGGCCGGCCACCTCCGGCGCCTTTCCCAACAGTCCGCCGCACCATACTTGCCCCGTGAGTTTGGGATGCGTCGGATCAGAGATGTCGTATTGACGGATATCGCCGTGCAACCAGTTCGAGAAGTACAGATAGCGGTCATCCATCGAAATGAGCAAATCCGTGATCAATCCCGGCAGCGGGAAGGGAAAGCTTTTATGCTCGACTGGATCGACGGAGATCACCTTGTTGATGTTCCAGCGATCGCCTGATTTGTACCAGTGCCACATCGTGCTCGACAGCGCGGCGCCGACAAAACCGTGCATGCTGTCGGGATTGTGGTGAAAGCGCACCTCAAGCGGAATGCGCCCCTGTTCGCCCAGGTCGGCCGTTTGGATGATTTCGCGCTTCTTCCAGTCCCAAAATAACACCCTCGTGCCGTACTTTCCCGCCGCGACGTCGTCGAGCTTGAAACCTTCGTAATAGGTCTTGGGCGCTGACCATTCGCTCGAGACCATGACGTTATGTCGCGGCTGGTACCAGAAGTCGTAGTTGTAATCCATGCCGCGAGCGTCATGCTCCCAGCGTCCCGCGATTTCGAAGTTTTCATCCAGCAACAAAAAACCGCCCGGTGCATTGCCGTCGCGGTCGCCGAGCATGGAAATAATGATCTGCCCGTCGGGGGCGCAGTGTACGGTGTGCGGCGCGGACAGATTGGTCTTGGCTTTGACTTCTTCTGGCGCAATCACTTTGTGAATCTTGGGCGCGCGGAGGTCGGCGGTGTCGACGATGTAAATGCGACTCGACCGTTGCCCAGGGACGATTAGATAGCGACGCGACTTCTGCGCATCGCCATGGCAGGAACTGCACGCATTCCAGCCGAAATGGTGCAGCTCATCGCCGGCAAAGGGCATCGGCAGGCGATGGATGACCTGGGAATAGGTCGGCGAAGCAGGATCGATGTCGATGGTCGCCAGGTAGTCGGGTTTGTTCACCGCGGTGCCGACGTAGAGCCCGATCGTGTAGAGCAATTTTTCCGGCGGCGCTTTAAAAGCTTCGAGCGGCGAGGCGTAGCCCGGCCCACAACAGCTCTCCGCAGTGGCATTTGCTTGATCGTTCTTCGGAGGGGCGGCAAGCAAGGACTTTCCGAGCAATCCGGGGGCGATGCTTGCTGCCGCTGTGGTAAGAAGGAAATCGCGGCGTTGCATGATGGTTATCTCCGCAAAGGGGCTTCAGCGCAAGCTCTGGAATTATACCGGAGTGGGCCAGCGCGTGCGTCTCCCGGCATGCTCACGGCCGCTCGCGTGCCGAACGTTCTCGCACGATAGGCGGCGCAACAAGGGTCAACCCTCGTTACGAGCCCGCTGCCGCGTGCGTTGCGCGATCGTGTTTAGATCGACGATCGCGGCACGATCGCGCGCTTTGGCGACCATCTCGCAGATCAAATCGACCGCGCGAAACTGAGGATCGGCGACATAGAGACAAGACGGATGGCCGAGAAAATCGTACACGGCGCCATTGTCGAGGACCCAACCGAACCCTTGGCGAATGGACTCCAGAAACCAGTCTAGCTGCCAGCGCCCCGTGCGAAACGCATTGATGTCGCTCACCGGGCTCATGGGGATTTCGCACAAGCCAGAGGGGTAAAGGAACGGTTGCGCCGCGGCCTGCGCGGCCACAATGCCGCGATAGACGTCCCCCTCAGGCTGTTCGCCCGGCGGTGAGTTCGGATGGGCCGGATACTTGCAGCTGACCCAATCGAAGCCTTGCTCTTGAATCAGGGCCTGCACGTCGGGGCGATCCGCCAGCCCATTTTGAAAACCGCCCGGTGTGCGAAAGCCCTCCACCGTGATACCGGCGCGCTCGCGCAGCGCGACGGTCGCCAGGCGGATATTCTCGGCAATCGCCTGCTGCGGCGTCCGGCCGGCGATGAGCCACGGCGCGCGCTGAAAGCGAAACTGCACGTCCTCGGCGCGCGTCGCCAATACGTTGACATGATCGTAAGTGTGATTGCCGACGCGATGACCAGCCGCTACGAGGTCACGCAGCCAATCGACGTTTTCTTGTTCGCACACCCGCCCGACGGCGAACAGGTGTACAACGCCGCCGGCCGCTTTGACGCGCCGGCAGGCCTCGACCGTGTAGGCCTTTGTTTCCGCGTTGAGATTTCCTTTCTCGTAATCCCAATGCGTGTCTTCCCAACGGGGGAAATTGCGGCTCATTTCGAGGTCCAGCGTAATCGCGACCAGCGATTTTCTCTCGGACGTAGAGTTTTCCGCTGCGAAAGCGGAGAGTGCCTTGGACCAGGCTAATGCCGCCAGGCTTCCGGCAACGCCCCGTTGCAGAAAATTGCGGCGGTCGATCTTCGGTGGGGATCGGTGCGCTTTGGTAAGTGTTCGTGGTCGCATGTGGAGTTCTTGCACGAGACGGTGGGCTTGCATGTCGTCCGTCGACAAGCGGTTATTTGCTTCGCGACTGCTCAGTACGGGATTGTGCTGACGAAGTTGGCTTGATCCACGACATCTGCGTGACCAAATGGTCGAGCGAGGCGAACGAAATCGCTGCGTTAGTAGCGAAGCGCGGATCCGGATTCGCCGGAAATGTTGCCACCGTTGCGTCCCCGACCAGGAACACGTTGAAATCGGGCGACAGATTGTCGTAGCCGGCCGTCGTCTTGCAAAAACACATGTCGGTGTTGTAACCAGTTAGTAACACATGGCGAATGCCTTGGGCGCGCAAGAATTGCTTGAGTGGCTCGTACCCCTCGGCGTCGTAAATGACGACATCTTGCCGAGCCACGTCGATATGCCGCGAGACAGGCACCGGCAATTCCCAGAAACCGGCGTGGTTGAAGGGGGCCGAGGGATCGAGGCCGCGAAACTGCCGGAAATAATCCACTACCGGCAAGTCCGCCGACAGTTCAAGAACCTCGGGCAGACCACGCCCTTGATAGTCGAAGTCGGCCAGCTTCGCCGCCAAGAGCTTGGCCCCGGCGCTGCGGTCGGTGTCGCTGGGGGTGCCGCGGAACGACCGGTACATGAGTTTGCGAATCGGATCCTCTTTGCCCGGCAAACTATAGAGAATCAGCCCCACGTGCGGTCGCAATTGCTGCAGAAAGGGATTAACACACTCGCCGATGTGACGATTGAGAATCAGATTCTTTTCCGGCGTGCATTGAAAAGCTGCGCCGGCCGGCTGTGGCGTGCGCCATCCTTGCCCATCGTCGATTCCCCAAGGGTGCACGACGATTACCGCGGTCTCGCGAGCGCGAAGCCGATTGGGAATCTCGATAATGCCGCGCGCGTTGTAGGAAAAGCGCCAGGCGCGCACGTTCAAATCGCCATCAGTGTCCTCGACGATCGCCGGAGCCTCGAAGCGGCGCGTTTCTCGCACGGGCTCGACAAAATCGGGATGATCCGCCAGCAACGGCTGCGGGTCGGAAATCGGCGTCAAACGGTTTTCGTAGTGGCGCGCTGGCGGCGATTGAGCGGCGGCCAAAGCCACTAGAGACATAAAAGCCGCCACGGTTGCCAGTGACCTGCGCATGAGAAACTGCGGCGCCATGATTCTCTCCTGAAGTATGGACGAGCGAGACGGGCTTTTCACTGGTTTCCACGGCCTACGCGTTACTTGGCAGCCGGACTGGATTGTTCGAGCCAGGCGAACAGATCACGCAGGTTCTGCGGCGATAGTTGCTCGGCAATATTGTCCGGCATCAGCGAAAGCGGAGACTCGGTAAGCTTGTCGATTTCGGAGCGAGATAACCTCAATCGTTCGTTTTTCGCGGTCAACAGCGTGATGCTATCGGCATTCTGGTCGACGACCAATCCGTTCAGGAGGCGGCCATCGACGGTTTGTACCGCGTAGTTGGTGAATTCTTTGCGCACCACCGCGCTGGGATCGACGATGCTGTTGAGGAGGAACTCGCGATCGCGGCGATTGGCGTGGGTCAAATCCGGGCCGATCTTTTCCCCCTCGCCGTGCAGCGTGTGGCAAATGCCGCACTGCTTGCGAAAGATTTCGCGCCCTGCCTGTGGGTGGCCTGCCGCGGCGCGCAGGTCGTTGTTCAAACGCCGGGCCACGGCCAGACGCTCTTCGGCCGTGGCTTGGTGAATCGTGCCCCAGAATTCACGAACCAGGGCATTCAATCCTTCATCGTCGTGCGCGGCGACTTGGCGGAGCTGTTCCACAGGAAAGTCCTGCGGTTTGATCGCACCGCTTGCCACCTGATCGAGCAGCAACCGAGCCCAGGCGCGCTTGGCCAGCAATACGTCACGCACCTGGATCTGCAGGGATGGCGACAACTTCGGATAGGCCAAAAGCAACTCATGAGCCAGCTGCGGATCGTTACCGCGCGCCAGCGCACGCATGGCGGCCGTTTGAACCGCGGGACGCGACGACTCGTTGAGCAGGGGGGGCAGTGCGATTAAGTCGTCCGGCATGCCGATCTCGGCCAGTGTGTTCAACATCTCGATGCGGGTTGTCTCGTCCGCTTGTTGGTCAAGCGCACGCGCTAATACATACGCGCGCGGCGCTGCGCTGCCCAAACGCGTCGCAAGACGTGCGAGTGCGGCATCATCACGCTGCAGTTGCCAGTCGGCGTTTGCCAACTGGGCGATTCCGGCGGACGCCTCGGCGATCGTCGGACGCCCTTGCCACGCTTCGTCGAGCGCAGCCCACAGCCCTTGGCGGTTTTTTAAATCGGGGGCCATGGCGAGGATCGCCAGACATGCTGCGGCGCTGTCTGTCGTGCGCTCGGCGGCATAACGCCGCACGAGTCGCGGAAGTAAGAAGTCGCGCACCAATCGCGATTGCCGCGCTCTCGCTGTTCCAAGGTTTTCCAGAACCTCATCACGGGCAGGTAGCGCACATCGTTCTAGCGCCCACCAGTCCAAGAGTGGTAAGTAGGGATCGTCCAGATCCTCGCTGTGGAGCGCTAATGCCGTCACGATCGGTAAAGCTGCAGCAGCTGGCAGTCGTTGTGCCGTGCAGGCCAATTGTCGCCGCACGATCACGCTAGGTTCGCTAGCGGCCATCTTGGCCAGCCGCTCGGCGATGTCTGGCGATACTTCGCACGCGTCGCCCGCCAGACGAACGGTCCAGGCACGAACGTGAGGGTCGGGGCTCTGCAAAAGTTCAGCGATCGAGGCCGCGTCGAGTCCATTGACGCAGGCCAAAGCCCACAGCGCCTCGAGTGGGCTGGGGAGTTTCGCCTGCGCAGAGGTCGCCTGGCCGACGGGTGCCATTTCTCCGCAGGCGAATTTTGTCAACGTGGCGACAACTTCTGGTAGCGGATTCTTCGTCGCACGTTCGGCCAAATGCCGCCGCGCATGGCGCACATACCATTGGTTCTGGCCTGCCAGCTCGGCGATCAAGTTTTCGTTGTTGGCGCTGTGCAAATCGCGAGGGGCAGGTCGTGGCACGTCGCGCGGCTGGATGCGATAGATTCTGCCGTTGCGGCGATCCCAGTCGGCGTCAGGATCGGGATGAGCCGTACGCGCATCGTGCCAGTCCGCGACGTACACCGCACCGTCGGGTCCCATCGTGACGTCACTGGGGGCGAACCAAGTGTCGTTGGCGGCCAAGAGCGTGCCGCCGTGCGACGAGGCAAATGTCGATCCGCGCGGCGTGAGCGTATGCCAATGCACGGCATGCCCCAGCAGGTCGGCGGCAATATATCGGCCGCGAAATTCCGCGGGAAATAGGTCTCCCTGGTAGATGATGCCACCATCGGTCACGTGTCCGCCGGTGAAGTTGGCATGCGGCACGTGATCGAAATAGCCGAAGGCGTAAGGGTTATGCAGCGCGCCATGCTTGCCGAAGTTTTTCCAGTAGTAGGCGCCTTGTACACCATGCAGCATGACAAATCCGCCAAAGTTCGTGCTGTAGAACAGCTCCCCCTGGGCATCGAAATCCAATCCCCAGGAGTTGCCCCCTCCTTCGCAGAACAGTTCGAAGCGTTTGCTCGTGGGATGGTAGCGCCACACGCCTTGCTGGAATTCGATGCCGCGAATGTTCGCCGTGACCGTGCTTCCTTGACAGCCATAGAGCCAACCATCGGGGCCCCAAGTGAGCGAGTTGGCAACGCTGTGCGCGTCTTCGATGCCAAAGCCCGTGAGCAAAACCTCGGGGTCGCCGTCGGGCACATCGTCGTCGTTGCGATCGGCATAGAAGAGTAAGTAGGGCGCATTGAGCACAAAGACGCCGCCGTGACCAAAAGCAAGGCCACTGGCCAGGTTCAAACCGGCGACGAAGTCCTTGGCCTGATCGACGCGCCCATCGCCATTGGTATCTTCGAGGATTGTGATGCGATCGTTGCCCGGCGTACCGCGCGGCGGAGGCTCGGGCCGTTGATCGTAAACCGTGCGCGAGTAGCGATCGACCTTCACCCGCTGTAAACCGGCCGGATTGGGATATTGCAGATACTGCACAACCCACAGCCGGCCGCGATCATCGAACTCGATTGCGACGGGCTGGCGCACCAGTGGCTCGGCCGCGACAAGCTGCACTTCAAAGCCCTCGGCCACGGTCATGTGACGCACGGCTTCGTCGGGCGGATAACCTTGCGCCGCGGCATGACGGTTAGCCAGCACCACGATCAAGAACACCAGGAGCAAAGCTCCCTGTGCGACAGTCGTGCTGCGACGATGGCAATCGCGGACAGGCATGGTCTTCAGGCGGGATTCGACAAGGCAGGGGAGAGGCCGGCTTGCCACACGTTGGTCGATGATAGGCGGGGGCAGCGCGCGGGGCAAGAAATCAACGCCCGCAACATGGGGCGCGGCTGGCCCGAAAAGCGGGCTTCTGCCGCCGCCAGTGGAACATCGCCAGGGAGATTATTCAGCCCACATGCCCCCTGGCGAGTGCAACGCGCCGGCGGGGCAGGTGAAAAGCTGCGTAGACGCAGATTTTGCCCGCTAATTGCGCGTCATATTGATCCAGGTTTCCGCCACCACGGCGTTGATGCCGAAGCCCAGCCACACGACGGAATCCCACGCCTCGACAAACGTCGCGCCGCAAACCATGAGCAGTGGGATTAGCACGCGGAAGGTCGAAATCCCCAGCCCGATCGCGAAGACGCGGATCATCCATTCACGGTGACGCACGAAGTTGCGAGCGCGTGCGGTGCGATAGCCTTGCCAGAGAGCGATACAGAACAGGATGCTGGCAAAAATCACCGCCACGCGCGTCGAGAAACTGCCAAACAACGGCAACACAGAAACAAACGCCAACGCCGAGACCACGCCCACGACGCTGGCCAGCAGAAATAAGCGCCCACACCAGCGATGAAAGCGTGGCCAACGATTGCGCACGCGCACCACGAATTGCAGCGGTCCCAACGTCATGAAGAAAAAACCGGCCACGACATGCACCAGCGTCCAGGCCGGGTGATCGACATACCGTTGGTTGAATTCCGGGCCGACCGGCGAGCCTTCGGGTTCAGTCACGACGAATTCGGGGTTAGTGAGCGACTTGATCGTCATGGCAAAACGCGTCACGACGCTGAACAGCCCCACCAGAACCAGCAGGATCACGATGACAAAGCCGAGTTGGCCGAAGCGAGTGACCATGACGCTTTTACCCCCGCAGCGCGGCCATTGTTGATCGCCACTGCCCTGGATCGCGGCCGACTTTGTTGCCCGAGCGCACCCCGGGGCGTGCAAGACCGGCTGCCATGCATTCGTCGGCCGAGGGCGTGTATTGCGCCGCAAAAGTGCGTTGGGCGACGATTCATGTTGATGCGCTGGTCCCCGCCTCGGCGAACACCAGCGTAGACCAGCTGGGACATGATGGGAAATGGCAGCACCGCCGGCGGACGCGTGATCTGCGACAGGATTTCGAGCCTGAGTTGACGACGCGAAGATCGGCGGCAAACGCACGCAAATCACGCCGAACAGGCCCGTTCGAGCCCAATTGACAACCCCGCCCACGGCTTTTAGGATTGCCACTTGCCTTTGTGGGCGCGCAAGCACTCTGTGCGTTAGGGTTTGCGGCATGCCGGCTCGGTTGTCAGCGAACAATCGGGGCGGCATGAGGCTCATAAATGGGGGACAGGTAGCTCAGTTGGTAGAGCAGTGGACTGAAAATCCACGTGTCGCCGGTTCAACTCCGGCCCTGTCCACTGAGGACGTCGGCAGTGGATTAATAGTCCACTGCCCAATATTTGGAGTCTTTGGGGAAACGGGGTCATTGTTGAGCCGGGGTGACGCCCCGGCCTTCTTAACGCACTGTTGTTTTGATCTAAGCAGCAAAAACGACTCTGTTTCCCCGAGATCCTTCTCCGCGACGAGATGGAGCCAGGGGACTTCTTAGTGCGTGAAGGCCCCGCGTGAGTGATGACCAGGGTGGTATTGTTGCGCGCAATTCTCGCGCTGAAATGCCCCTCTCTCGTCGCGTGACGCGGGGCTTGCCAATCGATCGTTCGTCGCGTGGATTTGCGCTTGTTTAACACGTATCCACTGATCGAAGGGATCTTGACATGCGCTTTTTCCTCGTGGCTGCGCTAATTCTCGGCGCGTCCTCGTCGTCCGGGTTGGCCCAGAATCAGCAGCCAGAGTTCCTGATTATCACCAATCCGGAGGCTCAAAATATCAAGGTTCGCATGCGCGCCCTAGGGCGGGGCAGCACTGGCGGGCGGTCAAGGTCCACGTGCGCTAGAATCGACTTTTCCCGGGAAAAGAGTGGAGTCACACGGGAACACTGACGGGCGCCGGCGGGGGTGTGGCGGGGGAAAGGTCCGGGGCGCAGGGCTATCGCCGAAGGCAAAGTGAAATCGAATCGCAGCGCAAAGAAAAAATTTCTCTATGCATTGTGCTTTTTGTCACGATGTCATATAAAGCGGTCGCGAATTACTTCCGTACTTTGGGCCGCTCTAGCAACGTGCTGAGCGGCCCATTTTGCTGGTCGTCGAGTGACCCCGCGTTTGGTATACTACCGGCGAACGGATTGAACGTTGCGCACGATGCGCGTAGGAAGTAATTCGCAAAATTCTCTCCTCGCCATTCTGGCAAGCGTCACTCCTAGTTCCGTACCTGGCAGTGCCATGTTGCGCGCTGGGGTAGCGCTCGCTTATCGAGTAGGAGAAATGGCTCATGGATGTCTCGAACATCGGTATGCAGTTGATGTATCAGGGCAAGCCGATCCGTCGCAATCGGCAGCAGATGGTGTGCCTCACCGATATGTGGCGTGCCGTCGGAAAACCGAAGAACCAAGATCCCCCGCAATGGATGCGACTCGACACAACGTCAACGCTTATAAAGTTTTTGGAGTCAAACATGGGATTTTCCCATGTTTGGAAATCGGGCGCTGGCAACCGCGGAGGTACCTGGGCCATTCAGAAT
>CAMFLN010000019.1 GCA_945957305.1 uncultured Planctomycetaceae bacterium
AATCGGCGCATGCACAACCAAGATCGGCGGAACAGCTGGCCGCGATGCTGGCGCCGGTGATTGACGATCAATCGCTGATCCTGGCGCATTTCGACCTGAAGAATGCGGGCCTGTTAGCGGCGATCGAAAACCCTGCCGGACTTTTCAAGACGTCTGACCAGGACCGAATGGGCCTGAAAAAAGTACAGACCAGTTGGACTCGTTCGGCTCGTGAGTTGGCTCAGGCCGGTGTGCGCGACATTTGCTTTATGATCAGCATTCACGAACTCCCCGCGTTCGAGCCCCTGCTAATCGTGCCGCTGGACGACAAGTCTGACGTTGCCGCCATCGAGAAAGCATTGACCGTCGCGCCGCATTATGGCGAAACGGGCATCAGCGGCCGCCGCTATGGAGACGTACTGGTCTTTGCCCGCGGAGTCGTGCAAGATCGATTGGCGAAAAGCAAACCTGTGTTGCGTCCGGAAGTCGCCGCAGCTTTCGCGGCCGTCGACGGCTCAGAGGCGCAAGTGGCCGTTCTGCCTTCGGCCGATGCCCGCCGTGTGATCGCCGAGTTGCTCCCGACTCTGCCCGAGATGGTGGGTGGTGGATCGAGTCAGGTCGTGACCGAGGGGGTTGTCTGGGCCGCGGCCGGACTCGACCTGGTTTCGGGCAAGCAGGCCCTGAAGATGGTGATTCAAGCAAAGAATGCCGCCGCGGCTCAGGCCTTGAACGACCGCTTGCCGAGCATGCTCGATGCTGTATTTCGCATTCCCGACGTCGCGGAGTTAATGCCCAACTTTCGCAACTTCACGAGCCAAATTAAACCGACCGTGTCAGGCGATCAGCTGATTTTCGAGCAATCGAGCATGGCCGCGTTGACGTTGCTCTTGTCGCCTCCCCTCGAAGCAGCGAATGTGCAAGTGGCCCGCACGCGCTCGATGAACAGTGTGAAGCAGATTGGCTTGGCAATGTTCAATTATCACGACGCGCACAAAGGCTTTCCGCCGCGGGTGCTCACCTCGCCCGATGGGAAGCCGCTGCTCAGTTGGCGCGTGCAATTGCTCCCCTATCTTGACGCGGGAGAGCTGTATAAAGAGTTCCACCTGGACGAGCCGTGGGATAGCGAGCATAACCGCAAACTCATTCCGCGCATGCCGACAATCTTCACCAATCTCTTCGGCCAGGCTGGCGAAGGACGCACATGTTATGTGGCCCCCCTCTCGGAACAAGGCATGTTCCGGGGGCCGCGAACGCTCGATTTCAAGGAAGTCATCGACGGAACGAGCAATACCATTCTGTTCGTCGAGGCTGACACGGAGCACGCCGTGATTTGGACCAGTCCCAACGACATCGAAATCGACGCCGCTGATCCAGCGCGGGGTCTAGTCAACGCGCGGCTCCATGGGTTTCTTGCCGGCATGGCCGATGGCAGCGCGCGATTCTTTGCTGAGTCGATGGATAAGAAAACCTTGGCCGCCTACTTTTCGGCGACAGCCCGCGATGTGATTCCGCGACCGTAGCCAGCGAGATACTGCGAGGCACGTTTGGCGCAGGGAACTTGCGTCAGCGTGCCTCGTTTCTTTCCGCGAAGTCATGTCCCCGCCGAGCGGCGATCAAGATCATAATCAGTCCCACCACCATGAGTGCGGTGGCGGACCAATAGGGAAGATCCTGACGTCGCGCAAAGAAGCTGACCCCGAACACCGGCCCCATGATCCGCGCGAGCGATGTCATGCTTTGCCCCAGCCCTAGGATGCTACCTTGCTCGCGTGGATCGCTGCGCCGCGACAATAACGACTGCAACGATGGATTCACGAAAGCGAAGCCAACCACTTCCAAGGCCATCGCTCCGATCAGCAGGTTGAAGTCGTCGCGCTGGGCAGCAAAAGCCAGCAACAGAAAGCCGGCTATCGCAGTCACGGCGCCACCGGTCGCCATTGCCCCCTCAGACAATCTTCCTGAGAGGCGACGCACCAAAAAGCCCTGGGCCAAGGTGAGAATGATTCCCAGGTAAGCAAACGTGGCAAGAATCACAAACAGCGTGGCCTTTTCGGCGTCGCCGTATCCCCAGCGCTGCGCCAACGACAAGAGCGTCGCCAGCGGGCCGGAAACTGCACCACCGGCATTTACCGGCTGAGACGGTGCACCTGAGTCCACGACCGCAACCGGATCGCCCCCCTCAGCGGCGTCGGAGGACACACTCTGGCCGCCATGATCCCCCACCATTTGCTTGATTTGCAACGATAACGTCGACTCGAAATTGGCGAAGGAAAAAACCGCGACAAACGAGGCGGCCAACAACAGTCCAATCGAGGGCCGGGACAATGCAGCACGTAACGCCGATCGATCAAACAAGCTCCGGGCGGCACTCTCGCTCTCGCGCGACAGCGACTCAGGCAATTTGAAAATCGCCAGCACCAGCGCGGCGCCCGACAATCCGGCCGCCAGGTAGCCAGGCCACGGACTCGCCGCGGCGTCGCCACCGGCCAGCAGGGCGGCGCCGCCGAGTACCGGCCCGACCGTAAAGCCCAAGGCAAAGGCGGCCCCAATCAAGGCCATGCCTTTGGCGCGATCTTTCCTCGCCGTGCAATCGGCGATGAACGCCTGCGCCGTAGAAATGGTTGCACCAGCAATACCAGCGCCGATGCGCGTGATGAATAAGCCGGGCAGGCTTTGCAAGATCGTGGCAACACCGAACATCGCGTAAAAGAATGTCGATCCGGCCAGCCCAATGATCACAATCGGTCTCCGGCCCCAGCGATCGGAAAGGCGCCCCCAAATCGGCAAGAACAAAAATTGCATGGCCGAAAAACTCGACATCAGCAGTCCGACGATCAGGCCGATCTGCCGTTCGCTGAAGCCGTGCTTCGCGGCAAACTGCTCGCCGTAAATCGGCAACAGCGGCAACACCATGCCAAATCCCAACAGGTCGATAAAGACCGTTAGAAAGATGATCAAGAGCGCAGTCTTGCGGGGGGACTCAGGCTGGGACATACGAGCAAACCCTGGGGTGACATGCGCGCAGTAATACAGCGCGCCGGCGAGAGTGCAACCTTAACCCATGCGCCCGTCGAACCGCAACCGCTGGTCACCTCCGGCCGGTCTTTCTATGATTCTGACATGCCTTCCGCCACGCCCGAAGAACGCCGTCGCCTGGAATCGCTTGATCCGGCCGCTCTGGAGCAATACCAGCTTGAGCGATTAAACGCCTTGTTGGCCGAGATCCTGCCGCAGAATGGATTTTATGCTACGCGGCTGGCGGGCGTTCGCTTGCCGCTCGCATCGTTGGACGAACTGGCGCATTTGCCTTTCACGTTCAAGAATGAGCTCTTGCCCCCTACCGGCGCCGGGGCTGGCGCCGCGGCCGCGCATCTGACGTATCCCAGAGAGCAGTACGTCCGCTATCACCAGACCTCCGGCACGCGGGGGCGACCGCTCGTATTGCTCGATACGGCCGCGGATTGGGCATGGTGGATGGAGTGCTGGGATTACATTCTCGATGCCGCGGGAGTGACGCACCAGGATATCGCGATGCTGGCGTTTTCGTTCGGGCCGTTCGTCGGCTTCTGGAGCGCACATGACGCGGCAATCGCACGCGGCTGCCTGGTGATTCCCGGCGGCGGTCAAAACACGCTGGCTCGACTTGAACTACTGCGTACCAGCCAGGCCACGGTCTTGTTCTGCACCCCCAGTTACGCGCTGCACATGGCCGAAGTGGCGCGCGAACGACAGATCGACGTCGGCGCGCTGCCGGTACGGCTCTTGATTTTGGCCGGCGAGCCGGGGGGATCGATTCCCGCCGTCCGTCGACGCATCGAGGATGCCTGGCAAGCCAGAGTCTTCGATCACGCGGGCGCCACCGAAGTCGGGCCGTGGGGCTTCGCCGACGACGAGGGGACCGGCATCTATGTGAACGAAGCGGCGTTTCTCGCCGAGTTTCTCTCCCTGGAAACCGGCGGCCCCGCGCAGCACGGTGAGCTGTCCGAACTTGTCCTCACGACCTTGGGACGCGCGGGGTGCGCGGTGTTGCGCTATCGCACCGGCGATATCGTGCGTCCCACCTGGTCGCAGGATCGACCGATCCGCTTTGTCCTGCTCGAAGGCGGGGTTTTGGGCCGCATCGACGATATGCTGATCATTCGCGGCGTGAATGTGTTTGCCAGCGCCGTCGAACAGATCGTACGCAGCTTTCCGGAAGTGCCCGAGTACCGCTGCACCGCTTTCAAAGAAGCGGAAATGGATCAGATTCTGATTGAAATCGAAGATCACCTGGAGCAGCCTGAGCGCGTCGCGGAGGAGCTACAATTGCGCCTCGGATTAAGAATCGAAGTGCGTTGCGTGTCCTTGGGTTCGCTCCCCCGGTTCGAAGGCAAAGGCGCGCGATTCATCGACAAGCGATGAGCACCCTCCACGATTTATCCCAGGCGTTACCGCGGATCGTGCGCGACGCCGCGCGCGAGGGACGCCTGACAGGCCCCACGGCCGGCATGGCGCGGGGATACGTGCAGGCCAACCTGGTGATTCTGCCTGCCAGCGACGCGCACGACTTTGCCGAGTTCTGTCTCAGTAACGACCGCCCCTGTCCCTTGCTCGAACAGACAGCGCCCGGGAATCCGCATCCCGCACGCAGTGCTGCGAATGCCGACCTGCGCAGCGATTTGCCACGCTACCGGGTATTCGATCAGGGTCAGGCGCGCACCGGCGAGTTGACGGATATCTCGGCCCTCTGGCGAGAAGACTTTGTCGCCTTCCTCTTAGGCTGCTCGTTCACATTCGAAGCAGCTCTGGAAGCGGCAGGTTTGCCGGTGCGGCATCTGCAGGAAAATCGAAACGTACCGATGTTCCGCACTTCGGTCGCTTGTCAGCCCGCCGGGAGATTTTCCGGTCCACTGGTCGTGAGCATGCGTCCGTATCGGCCAGATCAGATCGAACAAGTGGTCGCCGTGACAGCTCGCTATCCAACGATGCACGGCGCGCCAGTACATATCGGCGATCCGCGCGTCCTGGGGATCAACGACTTGAGTCGACCCGATTTTGGGGACGCCGTCACGATTCACGAAGACGAAATTCCGGTGTTCTGGGCGTGCGGAGTCACGCCACAATTGGCGCTGGCGGCTGCGGCGCCCGAAATTGCCATTACGCACAGCCCCGGCTGCATGTTTGTCACGGATTGGAAGGAGGAGATGTTTTGCACAGCATGACGAGTGAAGGGAAGATTGCTCCGCTGGACGTGGCGGCTTGCCGTCGACAGTTTCCGGCGCTGGCGCGCGAAATCGCAGGCAAGCCGGCCATTTATTTCGACGGGCCGGCGGGCAGCCAGGTGCCGCAGAAGGTCATCGACGCCGTCGGACAGTATATGGCCGAGCACAACGCCAATCATGGCGGCGTCTTTGCCACCAGCCGTGAAAGCGACGCGATGCTGAGCGCGGCGCGGGAAGCTGTGGCGGACTTGCTCGGCACGGACGACCCCGACCTCGTGGCCTTTGGCGCGAACATGACCACGCTGACCTTTGCGCTCAGCCGCGCGCTGTCGCGCACCTGGCAAACCGGTGACGAAATCTTGGTCACCCGGTTGGATCATGATGCCAACGTCACCCCCTGGGTATTGGCGGCGCGTGACGCTGGCGCCACCGTGCGGCACGTCGAAGTACGCCGTGATGATTGCACGCTCGACATGGACGACTTACGGGCCAAGCTCTCGCCACGCACCAGGCTGGTCGCCGTCGGCTGCGCTTCGAACGCGGTCGGCACGGTCAACCCGGTCGCCGAAATCGGGAAACTTGCCCACCAGGTCGGAGCACTCGTTTTTCTCGATGCCGTGCACTACGCGCCACACCGCTTGTTGGATGTCGCCGGCTGGAATTGTGACTTTCTCGCTTGCTCGGCCTATAAATTCTTTGGCCCACACGTGGGCGTTTTGTGGGGGCGGCGCGAATTGCTGGAATCCTTGCCGGCTTATAAGCTCCGGCCCGCCGGCGACATGCTGCCCGACCGCTGGATGACGGGAACGCAAAGCCACGAAGGGATTGCCGGCACCTTGGCGGCGGTCGAGTACCTGGCCGAGATCGGGCGTACCGTCGACGCGACGCGCGCGGCGCGCCGCCCTGCCCTAGCGGCTGCTTTCTCGGCCATCACGACCTATGAGACGCTGCTCGCGTCGCGCTTATTGTCAGGCCTGGCAGAGTTACCCCGTTTCAAGGTGTGGGGAATTTCCGGCACCGCGCGGCTGGACGAACGAGTCCCCACGGTGTCAATTCGCCACCAGTCGCGGACGGCCCGCGAGGTTGCTCTGCGTTTGGCTGAGCAAGGGATCTTCGTGTGGGACGGCAATTTTTATGCATTGCCACTGACCCAGGCGCTTGATCTGGAGCCCGAGGGGGTCGTCCGCATCGGACTGTTGCACTACAACACGAGCGAAGAAGTGGACCGATTATTAACGGCGCTCGCCGAGTTCGCGTGACCAGCTTGAGCGTGAACTCGTGTTTTCCGCGGCCGTCTGACCAATTCCTTGATCCAAACCCATGCCCATACATCCGACCAAACTAACGCTGGCCGCTGACGGTTCGTTGCACATCCAGTGGAGTGACGGGCCAGCGCGGCGTTACACCGTGAACCAACTACGCGATGAATGCCCGTGCGCGACATGTCGCGAAAAGCGTGCGGCCCCTCCGCCACCGGCCACATCCTTGACGGTGCTGTCACCGGCCGAAGCCCAACCGCTCAAACTGTTGAGCATGAAACCTGTAGGGCATTACGCGTACGCTGTCCAGTTCAGCGACGGACATGACACCGGGATCTATACGTTCGACTTGCTGCGCGAACTAGGGGAAGAAGCGTAACTAAGTCCTGGAAAGCAGCGCCGTCAAATTCTCCGCATTGTGCCAACATTTAGCGCCGGGCGAGCCCGGCGGCTAAATCGTTTGCGGTGACGCAGCTCTTAGTGCGCTGTCGCGCGATTACTGCGGCGGGAGCTGAATTCCCGGCGGGAGCTGTCCGCCCGGGGGGAATTGTCCTGCTGGCGGCAATCCCTTGAGGGCGTCGAAATCGGCCGGCGTGTTACCCTCGCCGAGCGGCTTGGTCTTTTTCTTGATCAAGTCCGCACGATTGATGTGGATCTTCTTGTACGTGCTATCCGAGATCACGTAGTACCAATCTGCGAAGCGCTCGTTCAACTCCTTGACTCGTTTCTGGCCGTCTTCGACTTTCTTGTTGTACTCGTCCTGCTTGCGTTTGTTATCGTCCTTGATGCGTTTGACTTCGGCCCGCTTCGCAGCGCGAGCTTTTTCTTCGGCCTCGGCCGCGGCGTCCGGATCGACCGGGGCGGCGGGCTTGGCGTCAGCAGCCGGCGGCTGCGTTTCTGCGGCTGCAGGAGCGGCTTGAGCTGGTGGCTCTTGCGCTGGCGCTTGGGCTAAGAGCACTGCCTCGTCGGCCATTGCCAGGAGATTCTCATCGCCCGGCTGGATCGACGCCCCATCAGTTTTGGGAGCTTCGGCTGGCGCTTCGGGAGTTTTTTCGCCTTCGGCGGGAGTGGCCGTCGGTTCGGCGGGCTTCGCTGGTTCCGCGTCAGTCGCCGCGGGCTTTTCTTCCGCCGGCTTGGCGTCAGCCGGCTTCTCGTCCGAGAATTCTTCGGCCCCTTCGGGAAGCGGTTGCAGTTCAGGCTTCGGGATCAGGTCGTCGCGGAATTGCGCGGTGACCATGATGTAGCGATCCACGCCCTTATCCTTGTTGCCTTCCTTTGCATCACCCTCTTTCTTGCCTTCGGCAGGCGTGGCCTCTTCGCCTTCTTTCTTTTCCTTGTCTTTGTCCTCGTCATCCTCGGTGCTTTGCCCGGCAATTTCACCGAAGCGAAGGATGTACTCTACTCCGTCATTCAAGCCGCAGCGGACCTCCCCCTCGTTCGAGAAGAGCGCGAAGCCCCCTTGCACCGGCGCCAGGTAGAACCCGCGCTGCTGCAAGGCCTGCCGCGTGGCGCGGTCGGCGACGAGTTCCTCGCCGACTTTGAGGTCTTTGCTAAGTCCCGCCGGCTTGTGGCGCACGTCGACAATCTTCAGGTCGTCAAGCGCCGTTTTAAGGTCGTTCAGCTTTTGCGTATCCAGCTCTTCATCATCGGCGAGCTTGACTTCTTCCCACTTGCCCGAGGCAGGATCGACCGCCTCCATCTTTTCCAGCGTCCACTTCGAATCCTTGTTATCGAAATCGACGATCGTCAGGCCGCGCTGGATGAGCGGCTGCTGCGGATTCAGTTCGTCGACGCTGTGATCGTCCATGACGATCTGCTTGACGTCGAAGGCGTTAAGCTTCAGCAGGTCTTCCTCGATCCAGTTTTGAAATTTGGTCGACAGCTTGTCGGTCTTAACGATCGCCAGGTAGACCCGATCCTGTCCCGGTACGCGGACATAATGCAGCTCGGGCCGGTCGGGGTCTTTCTTGCCGATAATGAACTGCGCCAGCTTGTTGCCATTTTTATCTTCCAGCGTGACGCGCTTGCCTACGCCGGCGGCCCCGGACTCCAGCTTCGAGGCATCGGGATCGACCACGCCGTAGATTTCATGGTCCGCGGCCTTGTCCGAGACCATCTTCAGCTTTTCCAGGCCGATCACGGCCGTGGCCGCTTGTTCGAGCTGGTTCTTGGCGTCGGCCGGGTAGCCCTCGTGCGACGGAATCGACCACACGCCGTTGATCTGCGACACCTTGAAGGGGCGCAATCCCCCTGTCGGCTCGTCGTACTCGACGACTTCCATGCTCGATGCGGTCAGGGGATCTTTAAACTCGGGAAAGAATTCCTGACCGATGTCATCCTGCGTTTCGATCGATGCCGGCGACGGCCGCAACAGCCAGGCCGTCAGCAACAGCGCCGCGGCAACTCCGACGAACGATAGCGTTTTTGTGTTTTCACTCATGGCTACTACTGTCGATCAATGTGATTCGTTGTTCAAGTTCGGGAAATCAGCTGGGCGCTACGACCGCAACCGCGAGCGAGCCACGCCTTCGCGTTCCTTCGCACGACGATTGAAGTACACGGCCAGGCCGACCAACAGCGGCGGGATCGGCGGCAACACGACCGCCCACAACTTGTACCAATCCTGCACCGAGCGGACCTGGCGGGCCAGGTCTTTGTCGATGCTCTTGATTTCCGTGTCGCGTTTCTTCTTTAAGTCGCCTGTACGGCGTTCCAACTCTGCCTGCCCGGCCGCCTGGGCCATGGCCACTTGTTGCAACATGGACTTGGTATCGCCGCCCGCCTTTTTCAACTCTTCGACTTTCTGGTTCAACGCACTCTGAGCCTTGGCGATCGCCTCGTCGAATTCTTCATTGAATTTCTTCCGCTTCTGGATGCTCTCTTCGCGGGCCGTGTCCATCCGGTCCTCAATGGCGGTCAACACCCGATGCTGCGGACGGCGTTTACGAATCTCGATGAAGCGGTCGTCGCCGGCCAACTCGTCCAAAGCATTCAGCACAAACGTGACGTTGTCCGCGTTCAGGTTCAGCTCGCGGTCGGGATCGTTCCCTTGCGCCCGCAATTCAAAGAAATCGCGGTACAAAGGATCGATATCGGCCACCAACACGACATTGATCTCGGGCACCTTGCTCTTGGCGGCGTCGGCCCCCTCGGCGCCGGCAGCCTGGGCGGCGACTTCTTCACTCCCCGCGGCTTTGCCTTTGATCCGCGCGGCGATCGTGTATTCCTGGCCCGTCGAGACCCAACGACGCTGCGGGTTCAATCCGCCACCGGACCCAAAGAACGCCGGCATCATGATCTGGTCATAGGCGACGGTTCCGGTCTTCGTGCCGGTCTTGACCAACTCCTCGAACACCAGCGGCGAGGCATTGAGCTTCTGGACATAGCCAGGGAACACAAACAGCACCATCTGCAGTCCGGAGGTGATTCGGTCCGCCTGGTCGAAGACACGCTTGGCATCGAGCCCGGTGTCGACAAACACAAACTCGATGGGAAACTCAAGGAACTTCTTGAACGGGTTGTAGTCCTGCCACACGATCTGCGTGGCCGAGAAATCTACCCCCAGCAAATCCCACAACGGTTGAATATTCCCCTTGGGCATCGGGCGCTGTTGCATACCCATCATGCCGCCGGGCGGCTGCTTCTCGGCACTGGTGGCCGGCACGCCGTGCGCCAACAGCGGGAAGGGATCCTCAAAGATCGCCGTCGGTTGGCCGCGTTTGACGACGTCGATGAAGTTGTTCATCTGCTCCTGGCTCAGCGACGAAGGCTGTACGGCCAACAGCGCGTCATACGTCTCGTTGATCGGCGCATCGGGGCTGACCTGGACTACGTCGTACTGCTTCTTCAATTCCTCGATCAGCGGCTCCTCGGGCGAAGGTCGGAACGTCTGTTGATCGAAGCCGCCAAACAGCTTGGCATCGGTCGTCAACACGCCGATCTTCTTCCGCTTCTGCTGGCTGACGGTGCAAATCGAACGCGCGAGCTCGTATTCGACTGGGATGCCCCGGTTCACAAACGGGATCACCACTTTGTTCAATCCCGACGTACAGGCCAAGCCCAGGTAGATCTCATCTTCGGTGATCGCCCCGCGCGCCCGCGAGAGAACGCGGCGCCCACTGATCCCGAATTGCTGTTCGGCCCTATCGGCATTCTCGCTCAATGGTTCGGTGTCGTGGATGTTGACCGTGATCTTGCTGCGGTCAAGCGCCTCGAACTCGCGCAAAGCCGACAACAAGTTCAGTCGCGTCTCGACAAATGACTCGGGCACGGTGGGACTGACGTAAGCATCGATCTGCACCGGATGTTTCGGATCAAGGTCCTTGATCAACTTCTTGGTCTGCGCCGACAGACTGCTCAGTTGCTCGCTGCTGATGTCAACCCGGCGGTCAAAACGCTCGCTGATCAGCACGAGTCCAGCCGCCCCCAGCAGTAACGACAGGGCGCGGACGAAATAATGTCCGCTCAGCGATCCGCCGTCCTTGCCCCCTTGCCAGTGCCGGCGTCCGATCAGCAACATGCTCAGGTAGAGCATGGCCACGACGATCAACAGAAAAAAGCCGACGCTCGACAGGCTGATGACCCCGCGGCCAAAGTCGCGGAACTGGCTCGATAGGCTCCATTCCTTCACTGCCAGCGCCGCTTTCGGCGGCAGGATGACGTCGGCCGAAGCCGCGAACGCCAAGGGAGCATTGAACAGCGCACCAAGAACGAAGCCCACGGTCAGATTGCCCGTCAGAAAGCTGGCGACCATGCCGATCGACAACATCGCCAGGCCGACGAACCAGTAACCGATATACGTGGCCACGAACAATCCAAAGTCAGGCGAGCCCAAGCGGATCAGCACGACGTAGTTGCAGAACAATGAGAACAACAGCGCCACGGTAAAGATGGCGACCGCGGCCAGGTACTTGCCCAGTACGACGTCGATGTCGTTGGCGGGGATCGTCAGCAACAACTCGTCAGTCCCTTGACGGCGCTCCTCGGCCCAGATGCTCATCGTGATGGCCGGAATGAAGACCAGCAGGATGTACGGCAAATACTTGTTCAACTGGTCCAGGTTTGCCAGGTTCGAGTTGAAGAACTCGTTGGGCCAAAAGGCCGCGAACGAGCTCAACAGCACGTACACGCAAATGAAGACGTAACCCGTCGGGTTGGAAAAGTAACTGTAAAAGTTGCGCCGGAAGATGGCGCCGATCACGTTGGCATTCATGGGCACTAGGTCTGGTTAAAGTCCTGCGGCCGTCACGGCCCGGGTCTTGAAAATCCACCGGGACCGCGTTGTCCGCTGGTGGTGGTCGCAGCACGCTCTCACGCCTCACACCGGAGAGAGCCTCCGGCCGTGGATTGCGCTTAAACGTCGCTGGTCGTCAAATCTTGAAAATGTTCGTCGAGCGACTTGCCGTCGCGAGTCAATTCGCCTGGCGTGCCGTCGTAACGCAACCTGCCTTCGTCAATGAACAGCACGCGGCTGCACATCGCGTCGACTTCCTGCAGAATGTGCGTCGACAGCAGAATTGTCTTGTTTTCTCCCAGCCGGCGAATCGTGTCCCGGACCTCGCGAATCTGGTTCGGGTCCAAGCCCGCCGTCGGCTCGTCGAGAATCAGCACGTCGGGCTCATGCAGCAGCACTTGGGCCATGCCAACGCGCTGGCGATACCCTTTCGACAATTTGCCAATCGCTTTGCCGATCACAGCGCCCAGGGCACACTGATCGATCACGGCGGCGATCCGCTCGCGCTTGTGAGCACCGCTCAGGCCGCGGGCGTCAGCAAAGAATTCCAACAGAGTCCGCGGAGTCATATCCGGGTAAAGCGGACCGTTCTCCGGCAGATATCCCAAGCGTGCCGCGCCCGCTAAGCGGTCCGTCGACATGTCGTGACCGGCGATCCGCGCCGTCCCGGTCGAGGGGGCGAGGTAACCGGTCAAAAGCTTCATGGTCGTGCTTTTGCCGGCGCCGTTGGGGCCAAGAAAGGCCACGACCTCGCCCTGGCGAATTTGGAAGCTGACGTCGCGGGTGGCCGCGAAATCGCCGTAGTACTTGGACAGGCCTTCGGCCTCGATCATGGCCGGCCGGGACTGTCCGTCCTTGGGCGACTGACTCATCTTCAACTTTCTCCCTGCCAATTGGTTACGACATTTGTTGCCGAGAGGAGAGCCAGCGGCCCGCGGCCGGATTATCCCACCACCGGCCCATCGACAACAGTCGGTCTAGAAGTTACTGCCCCCCCACCCCTGTGTCCATACC
>CAMFLN010000020.1 GCA_945957305.1 uncultured Planctomycetaceae bacterium
ATGTGGCTGCGGTCGAGGCGTATGATTTCAGCCGGTTTCGTAAGCTGATCGACGTCGGCGGCGGTCGTGGCACGTTGATTTCGGCCATCTTGCGCGCCAATCCCCAGCTGCAAGGTGCCGTCTACGACCTGCCGAGCGTGATGGAGCAGACGCGTCGCTACCTGGCCGAGCAGGGGGTCGCCGACCGCTGCGAGGCCCTGGGCGGAGACTTTTTCCAAAGCATTCCGTCCGGCGCTGACGCTTATATCTTGTCGACGGTGATTCACGATTGGCATAACGCCGATAGCGTGCGCATCCTGCGCAACATTCATAGCGCGATGAATGGGCCCGGCACACTGCTCTTGGTCGAGCTGGTGCTGAAGCCGGGGAACGAACCCGACTTCGGCAAGTTGATGGACCTGAACATGCTGGTGATGGCCGGGGGATTGGAACGGACGGCCGAGGAATTTCGCGCGCTGCTGGCCGCAGCCGGATTCGAGCTACAGCGGATCATCCCGACGAAAAGTCCCTCGCATGTGATCGAGGCGGTGCGACGGTAGGGAGTGGTTGGTTCTCGCCGTCTTACTCGCTGCGGGAAAAGTCAGCGGTGGCCCAGGTTCATGGTCGGGAACCGGGTTTTATGACGCCGTCGCCCGCGCGGCCCAATCTTTGATCGCGGTTGCGCCGACCTTGCTCAGCGGCTCGTACCGCGGATGGCGTGATTCCTTGTAGGGATTGTTCCGCGCGGCGTTGTAACAACAGATCAGCGACCACCGCGAACGCGGCGAGCGGTTCTGATCCGAGCGGTGCAACAAGTTCGAGTGAAAAAACAGCGCATCGCCGGGTTCTGCCTCGATGTATTCCAGCTCCATGCGCCGCAACGCTTCCTCGACGCGCTCCATGTCGGCGCCGGTTTGTTCACCCACTTTGCCATGATCGATGCGCCCCATGTGGTGCGAGCCGCGGATGACTTGCAGGCAACCATTCTCGCGGGTGGCCTGATCGACCGCGATCAGGCAACTGGCCAGCAGCGGAAACAAGCAGCCGTTGTGATACCAGTAGCCGTAATCCTGATGCCATTCCCACGCCCCGCCCACCAGCGGCTCTTTGAGCATCATCTTGGTGTGATAGTGATAAACTTCGCCGCCGAGAAACGCTTCCATCCGATCGACGATCCGCGGCGAGCGCGAGAACATGCTGTACAAATCGTCGCCCGCGTGGTTCCACAACGCTAACTTGGTCTCGTTTCCCGCCGCATCTTTGCGGGCATACGCTCCCGAAGCGAGCGCCGGGTCGTGCCGCGCAAAGTTCAGCAGGATGTCCATCTCCTGGGCGTCGAACAAGCGCCGCACGAGCAGATACCCGTCACGATCGAAAGCCGCCAGGTCCGCGCCGGAAACTACGCATTGAGACATTTGATTTCTCCCACAATGCATGAGCAAATCACAATATATCACAGACACGTGGGAGTACTGTGAGGCGCCCGCTGCTTGCCAAGCGGCGCGCGAGCACGATAATCCGGGGTAGAACATGACCCAGCCTTCTACCGATCCCGCGCGGAGCGTTGCCCCCATGAAAGCCGCCTACGTTAAGCAAACCGGCCCGGCCGAATCGATCATTTACGGAGACTTGCCTGATCCTATGCCAGGACCAGGCCAGGTGCTGGTGCGCGTGAAAGCGGTTTCGGTAAACCCCATCGACACGTACATTCGTGGCGGCCTGGTCAAGGCCGAGATTCCCTCGCCGTTCGTAATCGGCAGCGACCTGGCCGGCGTCGTCGAGCCGCTCGGCCCCGGGGCCTCGCAGTTCAAAGTCGGCGACCGCGTCTGGGCCAGCAGCCAAGGGGTCGCTGCGCGACAAGGTTCCTTCGCCGAGTTGGTGCCGGTCGATGAAAAATGGCTGTTCCCCACGCCCGCTGGCGTCGACGATCGCGCCGTGGCGGCGATCGCACTGGTGGGCATTACCGCGCACCTGGGGCTGTTCAAGCGCGCACAACTTCGCGCGGGCGAGATTCTGTTTGTCAACGGCGGCAGCGGAGGTGTCGGCTCGGCCGTGGTGCAAATGGCCAAAGCCGTGGGAGCACGCGTCATCACGACCGCCGGCAGCGATGAAAAAACGGCCGAATGTCGCGCCCTCGGCGCGGACCTGGCGCTGAACTACAAAACCGCGGACGTCGACGCCGAGATTCGCCGTTTCGCCCCCCAGGGGGTCAACGTCTGGTGGGAGACGCTGCGCGAACCGGACTTTGACCGCACGGTGGGCCTGCTCGCCCGCGGGGGCCGCATGGTGCTGATGGCGGGGCGCGAGGCGCGTCCTCTGTTCCCCGTCGGCCCGTTCTATGTCAAAGATTGCTCGCTGCTGGGCTTTGCGATGTTCAACTCGACGGCGGAAGAGCACCGCAAGTGCGCCGAGGAAATCAACCGCTGGCTGGCCGAAGGGAAACTCAAGCCGAAGATCGGCCGCGAGTTCAAGCTCTCCGAGGCCGCGGCCGCCCACAAACTGCAGGAAGAAAACACCCTGCACAAGGCCGGAACGCTGGCAGGAAAGATCGTGCTCGTTCCCTGAAGACGCAACAGCGTGCAGCGCCTGCTCCGGCGGTTAGTACACCAGGTTCCAGCCGGCGGTAAACAACCAGTTCGTGCCGAGTTGCGGACCGTTCAGCGACTGGTAGGCCGGCGCCCCCGCCTCGATCGAGAAGCGTTGCCCCGGCAGGCGCGTGTTCGGCAGGAACAAGTTGATTCCGAACAGCAAGTCGACGCGCGACCCACCCTGCAAATTGGGATCATTCGTGGGCGAGAGGGCCTGGTTCAATCGTGGATCGGCATGCCGCACATTTCCCCACCACTGGCTATCGAGCCGGAACGAGGTGCTCAGCCGTTCGCCCCATCGTCGTGCGACCCACGCCGTGAGATCGGCGCGATCCCCTAGCCGGTAATCCAAACGGTTACTGCCGGTGCGCACGGTGCCAATGCTTTGCACGCCCCACGACCACAAGTCGGTCTGGCCGCGATAGGTCAAGCCGGGCAACAGATCATAGGTTCCCGAACCTGTGCGAATGACATAGGGCAAGTTGGGCAGCGTCGGCGACGGCTGATCCACCTGCGAATCGAGAAAGCCCACGGGGAAGTTCATTCCGAAGTTCATGTGCAATTGCTGCCGGTAGCCGCGCCACAGCACGTACATGCCCGAGAGCGTGATATCGCCCGGTTCGGTGAAGCCAGTGCGATAGTCGGCGCCACCTGTCTCGGTGTAGTCGAGCGACGAGTGCTGGAACGGCAACTGTCCGAAGATCGTAAAATCGTCGGTCAGACCGTATTGCACGATCAACAGCTGGCGATTCTGGTCCATGTGCGTCGGCACGAAGGGATAAGCGGCGCCAACCGCGGCGTCGCTGACCTTGTGCGTGCCGATAAAGTTGTCGTTGAACTCTTGAAAGTTGAATCGGTAGGAGAACAAGAACTGTCCGGCGCGTAACGTGGCGTCTTGCACAACGCCAACCGGCGCCAGTCCGTCAGGCCGCCCCAGGTCGATCGCCTGGTGCAACGTCGCGTCACGATAGAAAATACTTTCCGAATCCACGACCGGCGCACGGTATTGCAGCGGCACGTTGGGCTGGACAATACCCGTGGGCGGTGCAGCCAAAGCGTATTCCAGCGCCAAGGGTCCAACCGGCGGGGGGGCTGGCTGCGTGTAATCGCCCCAATTCGCTCGCTGTGGCTCGGCCGGTGGACCGACAAGTTGCGGGCGACCCTCGATCACGGGCGCCAAGGTGTTCGGCGCGGGGGGAGCCGTCGGCCCGCGCACGACTGGTTCGTTGTTCCCCGTGAGCATGACGGCGTCCATGGGCGTCCGCACCGGGCCGGGCAGCTGAGCGCGCGAAACGGCGCACATTAACCCCCAGCCCAGGAGGCTTGCCGCGAAGAACCAGCGGATGAGTCGTGCTGAGCTCATACTACTTCGCTGCGGGCTCCGCAGGGGGTGATGCCGGTGGCGCGGCGTTGGAACCGAGATTCAATTCGCTCAACGATTCGACCTGCAACAGGCGCGCCAGGTCCGCGACGGCCGTCCATTGCGTGGACAACAGGCTGATGTACGACGCCAAACCAATGGTCAGGTTCTGTTGCGCGACAATGATATCGCCGAACCCGACGGGTCCAGCCTTGCCCCGCGCTCCTTCGCCCTCTTGCTGATACCGGCCGTAGACACCGCGATAAGCGCGCGTCAAGTCCGGCAAAATCTGGTCGCGATTGTATTGCAACAAGATGCGGCTGGTTTCAAAGCGATTGAAGGCATCGACCAACTGCTGCGTCAGATCAAATTCGGAACGGCGAATCTGCTCCGACGTACGAATGATGTTTCCTTGGGCCGACATGATATTGCCGCGATTGCGGTCCCAGATCGGCAGCGGCACCCCGAACTGCACGTTGTACGTGGTACGCGGAGTATTGGGTGTCGTAAAGTCGCGCTGAAACGTGCCGTAGACGTTGACGTCGGGCACCGGTGTCACGCGTTCCAGCCGCTGTTGCAGGCGCGCTTGCCCCTGCGAGTTGCGCGCGGCTTGGATGTCGGGATGAACGTTCAACATCCGCGCCAGCGCCGCCTCGTAGCTCAGCCGCGGGACGGGCATTTCCGCGCTCCCTTCCAGGCGGGTCAGCGGCAAGCCCGGCAGGCCGAGAGTCACGCCCAATGCTTTCCAGGCGGCAATATATTGCATCTGCGCCTGCACGAGCGCCGTGCGTGCCTGCACCGCCAGGCTGCGTAATTGGGCGGGCTCGTAGGGCGTGATCACGCCCCCCTTCAGCTTGTCGTCCTGGATCTGATAGACCTCGCCCGTGAAGCGCACCAGCGCCTCGTTGATCATGACCGATTCTTGCGCCACCAGCACGTTGAAGTAGGCCGACTTGACCTGAGCCATCAGATCGATGCGGGCCCGGCGCAGGGTCAGCTGCGCGTTCATGACGTTCACGTTTGCGACAGAGCGCTGCAGTCCGAGCTTGTTGGCCGTCTTGATGACCTGTGTGCCGAAAACGCCCTGGTAATTGCGCGTCCCGGCCGAGCCGACCGTGTCGGCTTCGTAACCAATGACGGGGTTCGGATACACACCGGCTTGGATGGCTTGCCCCATCGCCACCGTGATTTCGGCGGTTGCTTGCGCAATGATCGGATTGTTCGCCAGCGCCATCTGCTCGAGATCCGCCAGGGTGAATAACTGGTTCGGATTCATCGGCTCCGCGAGCTTGGGCATAGGCGGCAAATCGGGGAACAAAGTATCGATCGCGCGCATACGTTGTTCTGGTTCGTCCAGCGGCGGCAGCCACAACGGCGGTACGTTCGTACCGGGTAGCTCGGCGGGAATCTGCAATCGTTCCGTCAAGGTCATCGGACGCGTCGGATCGATCGGCGGACGCGGAACTTCTTCCTGGTAAGACACCGGACGCGCACCAGGCATTACCCTACCGGATGGCTCCATTCCACCCGTCGCGGCGACAGCCTGCGCTGGTAGGTTTCGCGGTGTGTTGTCGACCGCCGGCAAGCGCCTGACGATTTGCGGCGCCGTGCTCGGCGCCGGCAGTGGAGGCACAGCCGGCGGCGCGGAGGTCATCAGAGGGGGTGCAATCTGCGGCGGCACGTCGGGCGGCGTACGGCTCGCCAGGGGAGCCGCACAGCCGGCGGCTAGAAGCAACAGCGCGCAACCAGCCGTCGCGCGCCACCGACGGCGCGGACAATTTACGACTGCGGACATTCGCTGGCTGCTGAAGATCACGCGATACTCGCCAAGAGACGCAACGAGAGTTCGTCACCCCGTGGCAACGCGACGTGGTCCGGCCGTCCGCCTGCGGAACCTGGACAACGCCCCCTGCTCACGCGCAATCGAAAATTGCCGGTCGGCAAGGTTCGATCGCTTCCCTTGCGGTTTATCGGTGAGGCTGACCCTGCGGGATGAGGCGCTTCAACCGAAAGCGCCGGTAATTCCGCAAGCGAAGAGTCTGACGCAGCAACCTGCGCAGTTTGCGTCACTCGTGGCCGAAGCTGCCCCCGCCGTCGGGCGGCTCGCGGTGCCCGTAATAGCTGTAGAGCACCGGCATCAAGTAACGCGTGAGCATGAGCGTTGCTAGCATGCTGCCGACGACGACGATCGCCAGCGGCTTTTGCGACTGGGCGCCGATCCGGGTCGAAATCGCGGCCGGCAGCAGCCCAAAAATCGCCGTCAGTGCCGTCATCATCACAGGTCGCACGCGCCGCTCGGCGCCTTGCATAATCGCTGCCCGCAGCGGGATACCGGCCCCGCGCAATTGGTTGAAGCTGGAGACCAACAACAAGCCGTCCATGATGGCCACGCCGAAAATCGACGTGAATCCCACGGCGGCAGCGATGCTGAAATTGGTCCCAGTGAGAAACAGCGCCCAGATTCCTCCTAACGACAATGCCAGCACATTGGCCAGCACGACCAAGGCATCCAGCAACGAGCGGAACGCCAGGTACAGCAACATGAACACCAATCCCAACGAAAGGGGGACGATGATCATCAGCCGATGTTCGCCTTCCTGCATCTGCTGAAATTCGCCACTCCATTCGGCACGATAGCCTTTGGGGATCAACGGGTTGACGTGTGACTGGGCATCCGCCACCGCGCTGGCCAGATCACGTCCGCGAACGCCAAATTTCACCGCGATCAACCGGCTGCCCTCTTCGCGGGCAATCGTCGAAGCTCCCGGTCTGACAAACTGCCCCTGCGGATCCAGACGATCGTCATCCGTTTCTCCCAAGGGAGTGATCAAGTCGCCCAAGCGTTCGCGCGGTGTCGTGGCCGCTTCGAGCGACGAAGAGCCGCGGATGCTTCCTGTGGGCGAGGGCAACGAGCTGCTTGAGCCTTTCGAGGCGATGCCGACCGAGGCCCCCGAAACAGGCGTCGCTTGCGTCGCCGACTGCGTGCTTCCTGTGACTTGATGGCTGGTGACGTCGACCGGAATGTCGAGAATATCGCTTTCATCTTCGCGCAAGCGCAGCGGCCAGCGAATCGTGATGTCGAACGATTTCTCCCCTTCGATCATTTGCGAAACGGTTTTGCCGCCGATGGCCGTCTGAATCACGTTGTGTACGTCGGCTACGCTGATATTCCACAACGCGCACTTTTGCCGATCGATCGGCAATTCGACGTTGCACTGCCCGCGGATGCGGTACAGACCGACGTCTTTCACGCCGGGCACGTCATGCAGGGCGGCGACGACCTGATTGCCGATTTTTTCCAGCTCGTCCAGGTCCGGCCCGATGATCTTGACCGAGTTCTCTCCTTGCACCCCGGAGAGAACCTCGAGCACGTTGTCTCGAATGACCTGGGAAAAATTCCAGTTCACGCCGGGAATGTCCTGGTTCAATTCGGCGCTGATCTCGGCGACCAGCTCTGGCTTTGAGCGAGCTCGCTTTCCGCCTAACCAACTGTCGCGGTCGACGACAGCCGGCCACTCGGGCTGGGGCTTGAGCGGCACGAAAAACTCGGCGCTGTAGAAACCGGTGGGATCAACGCCCGAATCGGGACGCCCCAACTGGCACACGACCGATTCAACCTCGGGATACTTGCGCAAAATGGCCCTGGCCAGCCGCGCCTGCTCGGCATTTTGGTCAAGCGAGATGCTGACGGGGAACATGCCGCGAATCCAAATATGTCCCTCCTCCAAAGGGGGAATGAACTCGCGCCCTAAATGCGGCAGCAACATGATGGTAATGACGATCAGCGCGCCGAAGCCGGCTACGGCCAGATGCCGGTGGTTCAACAGTCGTTCGAGTTGCTTCAAGTAGCCGCGCTTGAGGTATTGCACCAACCAGTTGTCTTGGCCGGGCTGCAAATTACGAAACAAGAGCAAGCACAACACAGGAGCGATGGTCACCGCCAGCAACAGGGCACCCGCCAAAGCGAAGGCGTAGGTTTCGGCCATGGGTCGAAACAGCTGCCCCTCGGCCCCTTTCATCGTGAACAGGGGGAGTAGCGCGCAAACCATGATCAATGTGGAAAAGAGCAAGCTTCGCTCGACCTCGTGCGCTGCGACAACGATGCGATCCTTGAGAGGCAGATTGGCATATTTGCCGGTGCTCAACACGCGGTAGATGTTCTCGACCATGATCACGGTCGAATCGACAATGATGCCGAAGTCCACGGCGCCGATCGATAACAGGTTGGCCGATTCGTTGCGCACATACAGCGCGCCGAAAGCAAATAATAAGGCCAACGGCAAATTCAGCGCGATAATCAGGGCACTGCGAATGTTGCTGAGAAACATCAGCAAGATCACGGTGACCAGCAGAATGCCCACGATCAAGTTTTCTTCGACCGTTTCGGTCGTGGCGTTGATCAAGTCGGCTCGATCGTAAAACGGCTCGATACGCACTCCTGGCGGCAGCCGACCGGGGGTGCTGTTCAACTCGTCGATTTTGGCTTGTACCAGTTTCAAGGCCGGCAGGGACTCGGCCCCCTTGCGCAGTAGCACCAGCCCCTGGATGATTTCGTCATCGTCATCCCACAGTCGATTCCCTTCCGCGTCGAGTAGCGCCCCCTGTTCATTCTCGCGCGGCCGGCTGAGCGCGACTTTTCCGAGCCGCGTTTGATGGCTGACCACAACTCCCTGCGTCGATTCTTCATCGCCGGGCCGCAGAGGTCCCCCTTCGACGATGTCGCCGACACGCACAGGCAGGTTATTGGTCGAGGCCAGCACGATCTGACGAATCTGCAGCAGCCGCCGCTGCTCCTCGCTGCGCAGGTAAGCCGCGGCCTCCTCGGCACTGCTCATGCCCAGGATGCGCTGCATGGGGTCACGGCCGCGGCCGATCAAACCCAGGCCGCGGACCACGGCGGCCGTTTCCCCTTGGATCAGGTAATCACCGCTGACGTTGTCGTTGCTGTCGGCGATCGCCTTTTGCAATTGTTCGAGCGTGATGCCATAGCGCTTCATCCGATCAGGATCGGGCTGGACTTCGTAACGCTTGATCAATCCGCCGAAGCTCACCACATCCGCGATCCCCGGTATGCGGCGAAATTCCCGCTCCAGGGTCCAGGATTGCAGCGCTCGCAGATCGGCCAGCGAATAGACGCTGTTGCCATGAGCATCGCGCGGGCCGACGACGGCATATCGCAGAATTTCACCAATCGGCGAACGAGGCGAAATCTGCGGCGAGACTTCCGCTGGCAGATCGGCGATCTGCATGCGGTTGATCACCTCCTGCCGTGCGGCTTTGTAATCGGTGCCGTACTCGAACTGTGTATTGACGTACGACAGCCCGAACAGCGACTTGCTGCGGATATACTTCAAGCCCGGCATGCCTGACAAAGCGACTTCCAGCGGCGTGGTGACTTGCCGCTCGATTTCCTCGGCCGAGCGGCCTGGATATTGCGCGATGACTTCCACGATCGCCGGGGCCGGGTCAGGATAGGCCTCGACATTGACGCGACTGAAGGCGTAACCACCTGCCGCGGCGAGCGCCAGCGTCAACAACACCACGATGAGTGGATTGTTAACCGACCAGTGAATGAGTTTGGCGATCATGGCCAGGGCGTGCCGAAGGTTAAGAAGCGGCGTCGTTACGAAATACCGTCGTCAGGAAGCTTTGAATCGCAGGCTAGGGAGCATCGCCGCCAGTCGCGGGGGGCGTCCCTTCGGCCGAGGTAAGCTGCTGCTGCCGCAGTGACGCGCGCAATTGCACGGTTTCGCTAGCCGCAACGCGTTCCCCCTCGTGCAGCTCTTGAACGCCGGTTAGTTTCTCTTCTTCGGTCAGGTGACTGCGAATGTACACGACGTCCGCATAACGTCGCGCCACCGCGACGCGACGCATTTGAAATCGGAACTCGTCCGGCGATTCTTGCACGAACACGACACTCTCGGTGCCGTCTTCGACCAGCGCGCGAGTCGGGATCTCGACGACCCCTTCCTCGGGGGCCAGCGTGACGCGGGCTTTGACAAATTGCCCTGCTCGCAATTCCCCGCGGGGATTCTCGACGTGCCCGACCAGGACCGCCATATGTTCGATCGGATTGATGATGTCGCCGATACTTTCGATCGCCGCGGGCAGTTCACCAACCTCGGGATTCGCCGGAATGCGGATCGCCACAGGGATCGGCGTCGGCAGTCGTTCCAGAGCGGGTAAATCTTCCTCGTAGGCGTGCAGCCACAACGTCAGGACGCTCAGGTCGGCAATCTTGAACAGGTCCGCGGTATTGTCGACGATGTCGCCGATCGTCACGTTCTTTTCGACCAGAGTGCCCTCGATCGGCGCCGTGATTTCTACCCGTGCCCACTCTTCGTCATTGCGCAGGTTGATGGCTTTTTGATCACCCGCGCTTTCGACCTGCTGCTTGACGTGCTGGATGACCTCTTCGGGCACTTGCCAAGAGCGCAGAGTGAGCTCGGCTTTTTTGACGGCGATTTCGCCGGTTGCCACCTGCCGTTCGGCTTCGCGGAGAGAAGTCTCCGATGCGGCGCCACGCACCGTGAGCTCCTTGATCCGCTGCAGGGCCTCGGTGTCGAGCCGCAGGTTGGCCATCGCATCGACCAGCTCGCTCTTCTTTTCGCCGAAGTCCTTGCTCCACATCACGGCCAACGGTTGCCCCTTGCCCACGCGATCCATGAAGCCCAAGGGACGCTTGCCCGTGGGATAGCGCGCCGAGGGCTTCGCTACTTCGCTGGCGGGCGATATCTCGACGATGCGTCCCGGAAACAGCGCGTGCACGTGCACCAATTTGTTGATGTCGATCGCCAACTCGCCGCGCAAATCCAGTTGCCGTTCGCGCGTGGGGCGCTGAGCAATGGCAATCGCCATGTGATTTTGTTCGGCCACGCTGCGGGGCACAGCGACGGTCGAGGATTTTGCATCGGACTGTTCAGCGCTCGTGGCCGCGGCGTGCGTGGCCATCAGGGCCGCGTCATGCGCAGACTTCAAGCGCAGCGCAAACCAAGCGCCTCCCAATACGGCCAACAAGATACTGACCGCACCGATTTCGCGGGCGCGCTTCTTGAATCGATACGAAACCATGACTTCTCAGTTTCCCTAACCGAAGTCGCCCCACACTCACAATTCAGACATTCGTCACAATTGGCGCCCGCAAGCGGAAAATGACGAGTCCCCACGTCATATTCGAGCGGATAAGTTTAGGTTAATTTTAGGTCGCCCGGCACGGCCGGAACACCGCAATTCCGGCATCTGACGAGGCCCCGACGCGGGCCAAATTCCTTCCGATGAAACGACCCCCTGCTGGCGACGGACGCACGCCTGCACTCCGTACGCGATACACCGCCACGAGGGTTGTCCCAACGGCAGATTGTCATGGCGCATGGTCACGCCCCGACGAGCACCGAGGAAGATTTCCGCCGAAAGCGGCTCGTTTTTCGGCTCGGCGATCGCCAGCGCCCTTGATGGACGCAGCCTTAAAGCCGTCATACGATACTCGCACTTCGTCAGAATAGCAGGTCGCCCCCAAGTCGCCGGCGAACACTGCTCGACACGGCGCCAGAGCGACTCTCCGCAGCACTTGTGGATTCCTGACATTTTCGTCAGCATGATCGAAAATTTGCGCCGCAACCGTGTTTCCGATGATCCGTTGTTAACCCCCATCAGCTCCTCGCGCTATGCTCCCCCAAAATATCCTCCGCCTCTTACTGACGTTTAGCGGTGTTCTTTTGTGGGCGACGCTGCTCGCCTTTGTCGCCGCGGCGCAAGAGCCACCTCAATCACCCGACAGGCCGCGCATTTTGCTGCTCGACGATTCGCCGCTCGAATATGTTCGCAATCTCGAGCGGCGCATGCATCGACCTGAAAAGCGCGGCGCCGTCTTCGTGCCCGACGGGACGATCGGGGAAGAGTGGATTCAAATTCGCAGTGCTCCCATGTGGGTCACCGCGGAGAAGCGCTATTACATGTCCTACTTGTCACTCCGCGGGGGGCCGAGCGATTCGTTGCTGGCGTTTTCGCGCGATGGCCTACAGTGGGAGCGGCCGCACTTTGACCGCGCAACAGTCACACCTGCGAACAAACAGGTCGTGACGAATCCGCAGCCGAAATTCTTCGACCCGTCAAATGTGGTGTTCGATCCGGAAGAAAGAGACCCCGCGCGCCGTTTCAAAGCGCTCGTCGGCGCCGAGGGGCGACTGCCGGCCGTAAGTGCCGACGCGCTCGACTTTCGCTTGATCGACGAGCAGGTGATCAATTCCTCTGACGAATCGCAATTGTTTTTTGATCGGGCCCAACGACGGTTCGTGGCCACCGTGAAAATCAGCAACTCGTTTGGGCGAGCCGTCGGGCTGGCGACGAGCGAAGACTTTGCCCACTGGTCCAGCGTGCAGCCGATTTTCGGCGCCGACGAGCAGGACCAGCGCCGGGCCCATGACGTGATTCGCGCGAGGATTGAAGACCAGGCGTACGCCCCGCTGCTGGTCGATCCCGAGCCGACGCCATCGGTCGCGCCGCGCAGCGCCATTGCCACCTGGTCGGCGGACATCTACGACATGGCCGTGTTCCCCTACGAGGGATGGTGGCTGGGCATGCCGGCTGTCTGTTACCATACCGGCCTCGACGTCAATCGGACGAATACCGACGGGGTTCACGAAATACATTTGGCGTACAGCCGCGATTTGTCGCGCTGGGACCGCCTGGGAGATC